>JAEUQN010000278.1 GCA_016789725.1 Blastocatellia bacterium
TTCTGGTCGGCATTGGGTTTTTATTCCTGCCCGTCAAAGCGTGGACCCTCTCGTTGCAACATTGGATTCAATCCCTCGGATGGATCGGTCCGTTTGTCTTTGCATTGCTCTATGTGGTTGCCACGATGCTGCTGATTCCGGGGAGCGCGTTGACTCTGGCTGCCGGTGCCATCTTTGGGCTGTGGGTGGGCGCGGTGACGGTGATCGTCGGAGCCAATCTGGGCGCTCTTTGTTCGTTTTTGCTGGCGAAAACGCGGCTGCGCGCGAAGGTTCAGGAATGGGCGGCAGCCAATCCGAAGTTCGCCGCACTGGATCGCGCGATTGGACAAGATGGCTTCAAGATGGTGACGCTCACGCGCCTGAGTCCGGCGTTTCCGTTTACTTTGCTGAATTATTTATTGGGCGTGACGTCCGTCAAAACCGGGCCGTATGTGCTGGCGAATTTTGTCGGGATGCTGCCCGCGACGTTTCTCTATGTGTATTTTGGCTCGCTCGCAGGTGACACATTGACGGGAGTCGCCACGAGCGGCGCAGGTACGTTTCAATTGATCCTCAAAATCGTAGGATTATTGGCGACAGTTGCTGTGGTTATTTTTGTAACCCGCGCCGCCCGCAAAGCGATTGCCGAAGCAGAAAGCGAAACGCAGGCAACGTCTGAGTTGCAACCGTCGGAGGTGCGTTGATGGCTGCGACAATGCGTGAGATGGTCTTGCCCGATGACGCGTTCGATCAGCAGTTACTGACCCACGTTCATCCCGCCGATTGGATCAATCCAAAACCTCAGGGCAAATATAATCTGGTTGTGCTTGGCGCAGGCACGGCGGGACTGGTCAGCGCGGGTGGCACTGGCGGGCTGGGCGGTAAGGTTGCGTTGATTGAAAAAGCCTTGATGGGCGGCGATTGTCTGAACCTTGGGTGTGTGCCATCGAAGGCTGTGATTCGCGCGGCACGAGCTGTGTATGATGCGCGCCAGTCCGAAGCTTTTGGCGTGCAGTTCAGGGAGCCGCTGCAACTGAGCTTTGCCACTGCAATGGAACGGATGCGGCGTTTGCGGGCCGACATTGCACCGAACGATTCCGCCCAACGCTTCAAAGATGAATTTAAGGCAGATGTGTTCCTGGGCGATGGCAAATTTGTGAGCCAAGATGAAATCGAAGTCGCGGGCCAATGCTTGCGCTTTGACCGTGCGGTGATTGCAACCGGAGCGCGCGCCGCTGTCCCACCGATTGCGGGCTTGCGCGAGGTTGGGTATCACACGAACGAGACGATTTTTACCTTAACTGAACTGCCTGCTCGCTTGGCTGTGATTGGCGCGGGGCCAATTGGCTGCGAGCTGGCGCAAGCGTTTCAGCGTTTTGGCGCGCAGGTTGTCGTGATTGATTTGGGGCCGATTTTGCCGCGCGAAGACCGCGATATCGCCGCCATCGTACAACGACAATTGGAACGCGAGGGCGTTCAGTTTTTCTTGAATGCAAAGATCGTTCGAGCTGAATCGCGTAACGACGCAAAAGCCTTAATCGTTTCGCCGCAGGGGACTGAACACGCTTTACTCTGTGATGCGATTTTGGTGGCGACGGGGCGCACGCCCAATGTTGACGGCCTTGGGCTGGAAGCGGCAGGCGTGAAATTTTCCAAACAGGGTATCGAAGTGGATGAGCGTCTGCGCACCAGCAATCCGCGTGTATATGCGGCAGGCGATGTCTGTTCGCAATACAAATTCACGCACGCGGCGGACGCGATGGCGCGCCACGTGATTGCGAATGCGTTTTTCTTCGGGCGTCGCAAGGTTTCCGCGCTGACCATTCCGTGGTGTACGTTTACTGACCCCGAAGTCGCACACGTTGGGATGACCGAAGCCGACGCGCAGCGCGCTGGCCTGGCCGTTGCGACCATCACGCAATCCTTCGATCACGTAGATCGTGCAATTTTGGATGGCGAAACCGAAGGGCTGGCGCGCGTGCATTACGATCAGAAATCGGGAAAGATTTTGGGTGGAACGATTGTCGCGCGACATGCTGGCGAAATGATCGGACAACTCACGCAGGCAATAACAACAGGGCTATCGCTCAGTGCGCTGTCTACTACGATTCAGCCTTACCCCGTGCAAGCCGATGCGCTGAAAAAGATTGGCGATGCGTATATGCGCACAAAGTTGACGCCGACGGTGAAAACAATTTTTGAGAAGTGGTTTGCGTGGCGGAGAAGATGAGCGGCTGTTACTGCTCATTCAAACTGCGGTCATAATCAAAATAACTCACCTTGATTTCTTTCAGCGGTACTTGGGCCAACGCGTTCTTTAATTCACCTTCTGCGTACAACAACAAATATTGCACAATATGCGGCGCGGGTTGATTTTGTTTGGTCTTTAGGTAGGTCAAAAAGTCTTCGGCAAACCAATCAAAGATTTTCGAGATGCGTAGCTTTTTCGTGACGGGATCAAAGCTCACGTATTTGGCCGAATTGATGAATTTACGCGCGGAAGCCGTGAGCCATTCATCCGTTTTGCCTTCAGGAATTGCGCCTTGTTGCAAGGGCGGGCAACTGCGCGCGGCGCAATTCAGATAAAAATGCACGCGCGGGTCGGCGAAGCGTTTGCGAATGATGCCGTGTTCCAATCCATTGAGCGAGGTGTCTTGCCCACCGAGCTTGATGGGTTTGTCCTTGAACAAAAGCTTGCCCCACAGCGTGTCTTTTTTCGGGTACGCCTTCGTGACGACCTGTAACACCCAGGCGTTGTACGCGGTCAGAAAATATCTCAGCTTTTCGTTATCGTCTGCAAATAGTTGCGGGTGCTTGTCGGGGCTAATCGTCGAGAGTTGGTTGATGAAACTTTCCAGCGCGGGCAGTTCTTTTTGCAACGCGGCGTAATTGACCAGCCCCTGCGCATTCACGTGTGTTTTCGTCAGGCGGTCGAATTCTGTGTAATCAAGCTTGGACTGCGCAAAAGTGATTGCACTAAAGCCCGTCAAGATGAACACCGCAAACAGGAATTTCATGCTTTCTTTACGAATTTGAGTGCCACGGAATTCATGCAATAGCGCAAACCGGTGGGACGCGGGCCGTCGTCAAAAACGTGGCCTAAATGTGCATCGCAACGCGCGCAGATGGTTTCGACGCGCACCATTCCGTGACTCAGATCTTTGACTTCAGTAATGTTGGCTTTGGAAATCGGTGCCCAGAAACTAGGCCAACCGGTGCCGGAATCGAATTTCGTGTCGGAACTGAACAGCGGCAAATCACAGCACACGCACAGATACGTGCCTTTCTGTTTGTTGTTATTGAGAGCGCCTGAAAACGCACGTTCGGTGCCTTTTTGGCGCGTGATGTAATATTGCTCTTTGGTCAGAATTTGCTTCCACTCGGCATCTGTTTTCACGACTTTGTCGGCCCGTTGTTTTTTTTGCGTGGCCGCGTGCGCGGTGAAAACGCTTGCCAGTGAAGCCAATCCCAGTTTGAGAAACGTTCGTCGCATGGTTTTCTCTCCGTGTTGAATTATTCGTCCGGGTTTACAGTGTGACGCTGTTGAGTAGCGCCACCGACAGAAATGTTAACCCAGCAATGACGAAGAGCAAAATACTCCAGGGTTTCATAGCTTAGCATTCCGTACATGTTTCTTGTGTGTTTACAAACAGGCTCGCAAACGCATCGCGGGCGCTTTGCCTCGTGTTTTGCTGCCGTGTGTTGAGCCAGTCTTTGACGCCGTTCATGGTTTTCTGAATCGTAACGGCAGTCGGTGTCGGCTTGGCAGGCCGGGCCTGTGAAACTTCTCCGCGCTTAACCAGTTTGGGTTTATTCATATCATTCTCCTGTCAATTTGTTATTTGCCTCTTTGACGCAGCAAGTTACTAATTGGTTGTGCTAATTTTTCAACGAAAATTTGTTGTGTTTGTTCGTCGAGAGAAGATACGAGTAAAACCACATGCCTGGATGTTTGAAATGCGCTGACCGTGTATTGGCCCATCAACCCCAATTCACGTTGCAATCCCGCTTTTCCGCCGTCATCGGTTGGCACTACGCCGTCTTTCATCGCTTGCGCATTGCGCTGTGTGACCAGGAGCGAAAGCAAATCGTCACCGCGCGAATAAATCAGATGAACGAATTTTCGTTCGCCTTCGCTGCATACGTGCGCGTAGTGGAATTTCAATCCCAAGGCTTTGTGGGGCGAATGCTTCCCCAAATCCTGTAACGACGGGTCGTAGGTTTCGACGTTGTGAATGGGATCGGTTTCACTTTGCGTCAGGCTGCGCCAAAACGCCGCGCAATGATCGTGATCGCCTGCGGCTTGCTGTAAAATCGCCGGACTCAGGGTAGCTGCTTGCGCCTGGTTGGAACTGGAAAATAAATAGGCACTGCCCACGATGACGACCAGTACCGCCGCCATTGCCATCGCCAATTGAGGCATCGAAAACTGTCCAAACCATTTGGCAAATAATGATTCGCGTCCTGGTTTTTTGACGGCTGGGCGCGCGCTGACATCTGCCGACGCTTCCGCGCGCAATCGCTCTCGCAACCGATTCCGAAATTCCGGGGTGGCGGTTGTTGCTGTCACGGCTTCACGCAAAACGCCGCGCAACTTACGCCGCGCGCCCATTTCGCTGCGACATCCCGCGCAATGTTCCGCGTGACGCATCACCGCGTGATTGGTTTCGACCGCTAACTCATCGCTGAGATAAGAATCCAGAACTTCTTTGAAATTGCGACAATCTATAGTTTGCATACTTATTGCTCCGACACCTTGAGGCCATAACTTTTGGCGTAATTGACTAGCTCCATTCGCAGGAGTTTACGCCCGCGATGCAGACGAGACATCACCGTACCTTTAGGAATATTCAAGGCCTCGGCGATTTCATTGTAGGAAAGCTCTTCGATGTCCGCGAGAATCACGGGAACCTGAAAGTCACGTGGTAATCGCTCCAGGGCTGACAACACCTCTTCTTCTGTGATGAATTGCGGTGTCGGCGGATCGTAGGCCAAGGTATCAAAAACTGTTTCTTCGACTGGGACGATCTGCAACTTATTGCGGCGCAAATTCGAGTGGTGAAGATTGAACATAATCTTAAAAAGCCAGGCACGCAGATTGGTCCCCGGCTCAAACCGATGAAAGGATTTCCACGCTTGTAAAAATGTTTCCTGTACTAAATCTTCAGCCTTTTCGTGGTGACGCAGCACCCGCAAAGCCACGCGAAACAATTGGTCCGCGTAACTCAAAGCCGATTCTTCAAAAGCCGAAAGCTGCTGTGCTGATTGAGGGGACAAGGGCAAGCGATCCTTTCTTTGCAGTCTCGCAGGCGAAACTTCTTCCTGCTATCCGTATAATGCTGTCAGTTTGCACTTTTATTCCGCTCTCCGATAATTATTTTGGCTACGTAGACAGCAGCACAGGGGAATGGTTAGATTGCGGCAACAAATAATCAGTAAAGGAATCATCGAATGAATTTTTGGACCAATCGAAATGTCTTTGTGACTGGCGCGACCGGATTTGTTGGGGCGCACATCACGCGAATGTTAGTTGAGCAAGGCGCGCACGTCGTTTGCCTGCAACGCGATGCGGTGCGTGCGAATGCGTTGGATTTTTTTGACCTTCGCCGCCAGACGACGGTGATTCAAGGATCGCTCGAAGATTATGCGCTGCTCGAACGCCTCCTGAACGAATATGAAATCGAAGCCGTCTTTCATCTTGGCGCGCAGGCGATTGTCGGGGCTGCGAATCGTTCACCGCTTTCGACCTTTGAGACCAACATTCGCGGCACCTATTTTTTGATGGAAGCCTGTCGCGTGACGAAATCTGTGCAAAGGATCGTTGTTGCTTCCAGCGATAAAGCCTACGGTACGCACGAACATTTGCCGTATACCGAAGACAACGCGCTCAATGGTTTATTTCCATACGATGCCTCAAAGGTTTGCACCGATGTCATCGCGCGGTCGTATGCGCACGCTTACAACGTGCCGGTCGCTGTCACGCGCTTTGCCAATGTCTATGGCCCCGGCGATATGAATTTATCGCGCGTTGTGCCGGGAACAATCCTTTCCGTGCTGAAAAACGAAGCCCCGATTATTCGCAGTGACGGCACGCCGATTCGTGAGTTTGTGTATGTAGATGATGTCGCGCGCGGCTATTTGTTGCTGGCCGAGAATATCGAAGCGGCCAAAGGTGAAGCCTTCAATTTTGGCACTGGCGAGCAGGTGCAGATGCTGGATTTGGTCGAGCGCATCATCCGCCTTGCCGGAAAATCGCTGGAACCGAAAGTGATGTTACAAGCCAAGATTGCGGGCGAAATAGACGCGCAATATTTGTCTGCTGCCAAGGTCAAAGCGCGCTTTGGCTGGAAGGCAGAGGTAAGTTTGGATGAAGGTTTACGGCGCACAATTGAGTGGTATCAAGGGTATAGAGGCAGCGTGTGAGACGTTTAGTCGCAGAGAGGCAAAGAATTTCTCTTGCATGGAGGTTCTTTGTTTCTTCGCCTCTTTGCGATAACGGTTTGTTGGCATCTACCCCGCCAATGC
>JAEUQN010000279.1 GCA_016789725.1 Blastocatellia bacterium
GCGACAAGCGAACAAGACCAGGCAGAGTTATTGCGCTTGGCCGCGAGCCTGGAAAATGCGAGTGAACATCCGTTGGCGGCTGCGATTGTGGCTGGCGCACAAGGGCAAGGGCTGGCCTTGTCTGCTGTGAAGAATTTTCATTCGTTCACTGGCAAAGGTGTGACCGGCAACGTGGACGGGATAACGGTTGCGCTGGGCAATCAAGGTCTCTTTGACGAATTGAAAATGCAGGTGAGCGATTTGCAAGCGGAAGCAGAAGCACTACGGCAGCAAGGACAAACTGTGATGTTTGTCGCGGTTAACTCTCAGGTCGTGGGATTGCTGGGCGTGGCCGATCCCATCAAAGATGCTGCGACTGATGCTATTCGATCTTTGCACCGGGATGGCGTGCGGTTGGTCATGGTGACTGGGGATAACAAAACTACGGCAAATGTAGTCGGGCAAAAGTTAGGGTTAGATGATGTTGTCGCGGAAGTTTTGCCGAACCAGAAAGCCGAGATTGTGAAGCGCCTCCAAAATGAATCTCGCATCGTCGCAATGGCAGGTGATGGCATCAATGACGCACCTGCACTGGCGCAGGCAGATGTCGGTATTGCAATGGGGACCGGCACAGACGTTGCCATCGAAAGCGCAGGCATCACGCTGGTTAAAGGCGATCTGCGAGGCATCGTGCGGGCGCGGAATTTGAGCAAAGCGGTGATGTCCAATATTCGACAGAACCTGTTCTTCGCGTTTGTTTATAACGCACTCGGTGTTCCGTTGGCAGTAGGCGTGTTGTATCCGGTTTTTGATCTGTTGCTCAGCCCGATGATCGCCAGTGCGGCGATGACCTTTAGCTCCGTGTCGGTAATTAGCAATGCACTACGATTGCGAAAGGTGAAGTTGTGATGAAGGAGCACTCGCTTACAGATTGTCGAGAATGTAAAGCGAAGTCGGCGCGACTCTATGAACTGTATGCGTTGACAACCGTTGGTGAACCTGTCGAACCACAGCGAATCTGGCTCTGCGTCCAATGTGCGCGCCGTGAGCGCCGCGCTCTTCGTGAAGCGCGGAGGACATCACCCATCAATGCTACCGACAGTGGCGATTCCAATCTCTCACGAGACGAGCTGATCGCCGAATTGGATCGCTTTTGGGCTGAAAGCGGGGCTGTTGAAATTTGTCGCCGCTGCCATGAACAGGGAACGGGATGCTGTCCCCCGATGTGTCGTCATTTGGGGGAGCTGGGGTGTTTGAAGAAAAACGTTTTCTGCACCAGTTTTGTTTGCAGTGCCTTGCTCAACGCCATTGCGGAGTGTGACGCACAAAAGGGGCGGCTCCTTAAGTGGATAAAATTAAATCTTGGGGCAGCAGAGTTTCGCGTCTACGAAATGGTCACGCGAGTGCCCGCTCTTGACCGTGAAGAGGCCCGTCCACTGGCAGTGCCGGAGCAATACCCGGGTCCTTTAGACCTGGCAGGGAGAGCGATGAAAACCCAATTGTTGGCGCTTGCCAATGAGGTGCTGGAAATCCGTCGCCGCTGGCATCAGGAGGAATTGAGGCAACTTCTGAGCACGAAAAATGAGGAGCAAATTGAAAGCGCCTGAGAGCCGTTAATTATCAATTGCTGTTGAGTTTATCGCTCAATTAGGTTGTAGGGGAACGGGCAAAAAATAATTTTTGACAGCCCTCAGCCAATCTGTTACATTGCCAGCCTTGTTTCCTGCAAATCGCGGCAAATTCACCTCTAATGGAAGCCTTGCGAAATGCCCCAATTAACGCGTGGGTTCATTGATGAAGCGGACCTGCGTAAAAAAGCTATTGGCTTTACACCTGCCTACGGAGGAACCAAGAGTAAAAGATGAAATCGGCGATTGCGGAGATTGCGCAGACCTATGGTATCGAAAACTGGGGCGCTGGATATTTCAGCGTAAATTCAAAAGGCCATCTTGTTGTTCACCCATCTGAAATCACAAGACGTGGGGTTGATGTTAAGGCCTTAGTTGATGAATTGCTCAAGCGGCGCGTGCAATTGCCGGTCCTGCTTCGGTTCCCACAAATATTTGCCAACCAGGTTCGGGTCATGAATCGCTCCTTCATCTCGGCGATGAAGGAGTTTGATTACAAAGGCGAGCATAAGGCTGTGTTTCCGATGAAGGTCAATCAGCGGCGACAGGTGATTGAGGCCTATCTTGAGGAAGGCTCAAAACACAATTACGGTTTGGAATGTGGGAGTAAGGCCGAGTTATATGCGGGGATCGCGCTTGAACAAGCGGAAAATTCCTTGCTCGTCTGTAACGGCTTCAAGGACGATAGTTTTATTGATCTCGCGTATGTCGGCACGCAACTGGGCAAAAATGTCGTGATTGTCATTGAAAAGCTCAATGAACTTCCCAAAGTTATCGAACGCACGCAAAAAACGGGTATCAAACCAATGCTGGGGATGCGTGTCCGCCTCTATTCTCGTGGTTCGGGGCGTTGGGAGAAGTCAGGTGGTGAGCAGTCAAAATTCGGCCTGACCACCAGCGAGCTTTTGCAGGCCATCAAAGCCTTGCGCGATGCTGGAATGATAGATCAACTGCGAGTGTTGCACTTCCATATCGGTTCGCAAATTACACAAATCAAGCGTGTCAAAGCTGGTGTCAAGGAAGCCGCGCGGGTCTACTCCAAGATTCGCAAAATGGGCATTGACGTAGATCATCTCAATGTTGGCGGCGGCGCGGGCGTGGATTATGACGGTAGCAAAACAAGCTTTGAATCCTCGGCAAATTACACGCTACAGGAATTTGCCAACGATGTGGTTTACACGATCAAGTCCGTCTGTCAGGAAGAAAGTGTACCGGAACCGAATATCATCACGGAATCCGGGCGAGTACTGGTCGCCTATCACGCGATCCTGATTACCAACATTGTTGATGAAATTGAAACGGTGCAGGGGATCAAAACGATTACGCTCACGGATAATGAGCCTCAGGTTGTCAACGAATTGCATGATCTTTTTAAGACCATGAACTCCAAAAACTTTTTGGAGTATTACCACGATGCGCTTGAACATAAGGAAGAATTATTCACCCTGTTCGATTTGGGATACATCAATCTGGAACAACGAGCGAAAGGTGAAGTTTTGTTTTGGGAGGTCTGTGACAAGGCGAATACGTTTGCCAAATTGTCTGGCTTCCAATCGGAAGAATTCGACGATTTACGCAAATTACTTTCGGCTAAATATCTCTGTAATTTTTCAGTGTTTCGCTCTCTTCCCGATCATTGGGCCATCGATCAGCTCTTTCCGATTGTCCCAATCCATCGGCTGAATGAGGCTCCCACCGATTCGGCAACGCTGGTGGATATTACCTGCGATTCTGATGGTGTGGTGGATAAATTCGTAGACCTGCACGACATCAAAGAAGTGTTGGAAGTTCACGACCTGAAACCCAACGAACCCTACTATCTGGGGATGATGTTGGTCGGCGCATATCAAGAAGTGATGGGAAATTTCCATAACCTGTTTGGCACAACAAACGAAGCGCATGTCTTGATTGACAGCAATGGCGAATATCATATCAGCCGTATTATTCCCGGCTCGCCGCTGGGGGAAATGTTGTCATTTGCCAAGTACGAGAAAGATTTTTTACAAGATGGATTCCGCAATTTGCTGAATCGTCAGATTAAGAAAGGAAAGCTGACTGAGGAGGGCGCGGAGCAGTTGGTATCAGAGTATGACTCTTATTACAACAACTACACCTACCTCGACGCAAATGGAAGAAAGTAGGTCCTACCAGGTGGGCTTTTGATGTTCTGCGACCAGTGACTCAAAAGTCTTGCACAAGGCTACAGGTCTCCATTTCAGCGACTGACAAAATGATAAGAAGAATCAAAGGCGCAAAATATTTAACCAAACCTACCCAGCCACTTAATGTAGACCGGGATCGCAGTGTTCCAGGCTTGCTCGAAAAAATGGAGCATATTTCTTTTCAGGGAAGAAACCTGGCTGTGGCTCAGCAACTTTGGCTGCAAATGTTATCGGAAAATGCGGTTGTCATGATGGGAATGAGTGGTGCGTTAGTTCCCGCCGGGATGCGCAGGTTGGTTGCTTATTTGATTAAAAATCGCTTTGTAGATGTGCTGGTGACAACGGGAGCTACGCTCTTTCACGATTTACATGAAACGCTAGGTCGCCATCATTACCTTGGCGATGCCAGAGCGGATGGCACCCAGTTGCAGGAACAGGCCGTAGATCGCATTTACGACACCTATGCCTCTGAAGAGGAATTTCGGGAGGCCAATGAATGGATTGGCGGCTTTGCACAACAGCTTGAAAATTCGCATGCCTATTCAACCCGCGAATTTATTCACCTGTTGGGACGCGAGTTGAGCGAAATTGCCACCGAAGATGGTATTTTGACCTCCGCTTTTAAATCGCGCGTTCCGGTGTTTTGCCCCGCGATTTCCGACAGCGCCTTCGGGATTTCCATTGGCATCAGCCGTGTGGAAAAGAAAAACCCTTTCCAATTTGATGTGATTCAGGATGTTGTGGACATGGCGCAAATAGTTTCCAAGTCACGTTCGACGGGCGTGATTTACTTCGGCGGCGGAACCCCGAAGAGTTTTATTCAGCAGAGTGAAGCGGCGGCTGGCATGCTGAATTCATCTGTGCGCGGCCACAAATATGCCGTCCAAATCACCACCGAAACAGAACATTACGGCAGCTATTCCGGGGCTGACTTCGATCAGGCGAATACCTTCGGACAGATTTCCAAGTCGGCACGTCACGTCACGGTGCATTGTGATGCGACGATTGCGATGCCCATGTTGGTGACATCGCTTTCGCAAACGGCGGCCAAAGCACTACGGACCCGGAAGCGGATTCAGTTCGGATTTAATAATAAAGACCTTACGATCAATTTACCGTAAGTCCGTCAGATAAGTAGTTATGTAAGTGGGGAGGTTTTCATTGTTGTCCTCCCTTTTTTACTCAGGTCGCCGTGAATGATTGCCATTCCTGCCAGTCAAAAAACTCCAGGCCGCTGAATCGCTTTTTGTAGTCGTAATGTGAAGGTTCCCGATAGGCGTAGCCCGGATAGTAATATTTCATTCCACACTCAAGCGAATAGGCGATGGATTGCAGGATCAAATAAGTGCCGAGGCTGCGTTTGGTTTCCGTTGGCTCAAAAATGGCGTACACACTTGACGTAGCAAATGCGCCTACATCCAGGAAGCTCACCGCCAGCAACCGATCACCGAGATAGAGGCAAATCTCTTTCGCGTGACAAGGAATACTCGCTGGTTCCGGCGTGAAGAAATCGTAGATTGAGTCCGGCACATTTTCGCTGAATCGCGTTTTATGCCGATCAAATAAGGCTGCTTTCTCGTCATCAATAGTTGCATCCTGTATTTCGCAGCGCAAATCCTGATTTTTTTTCAGGACTCGTTTCTGGCTGGTGGATAACCTGAAGTTGGAGAGGTTGATTCGTAATGGCATTACATGAGAGCCGCCGTCGCTTTTTGCCACTCTGGCATAGCGAAAGAAGTACATGCCAAAATGTCGCCAGCCGTGTGCCCACAGAAAATCCATCTGTTTCGGACTAACTTCCTGCCCCCCAAAATATTCGTCTATATTAGTTCGATCAGACATTTTCGATACGCGTGGAGGGCTACACGGGGCAGGCCTCCGCAATAATCATTTCAGGGCCGAAATCCTCTGCGTTTTAATCCCAACTCTTGCGGCAAAAGTTCATATGCCATTGTCACCCAATCACAGAGCAAGGGCCGTGTGTCGCGGGGATCAATGATTTCTACAATGCCAAAGGCTTCAGCCGTGCGAAACGGTGAGCGCAATTCATTCAGCATCGCTTCGATTTCCTTGAGCCGTGCTTCGGGATCAGGCGCGGCCTCGATGTCGCGTTTGTAGGCGGCCATGACGCCACCTTCAATCGGTAGCGATCCCCAATCGCCGGACGGCCACGAGTAACGCAGATTTAAGCGATGATGTTTGCCGTGTCCTGCGCCTGCGACCCCGTAAACACGCCGCAGAATAATCGAAACCCAGGGGATCGTCGCCTGATAAATCGCTGCCATCATTCGCGCGCCATATCGTGCTGTGCCTTCACGTTCAGCTTTGGTGCCGATCAAAAAACCAGGTTGGTCGACGAAGTTGATGACGGGCAAATGAAAGGTATCGCAGAGGTCAACAAAGCGCGTTGCCTTTTCGCAGGCTGCCGCGTCGAAGCTGCCGCCCAGTTGTTTGGGATCGTTCGCCATTACTCCGACGGGGTAGCCGTTAAGACGCGCCAAGCCAATAACCACGGGCTTGCCGTAAAATCGTCCCATCTCAAAGAACGAATCCCGATCCAGCGCCAACTGTACAACTTTGCGTACGTCATAGGTGCG
>JAEUQN010000027.1:0-28198 GCA_016789725.1 Blastocatellia bacterium
ATTTGCAGGAAGCAGCCTTGAGTTGCCGCAGTGCTTCATAAAGTACAATGCCCGCTGTTGTGGCGAGGTTCAATGATCGCACCCGCACATTCGGCATCGGTACGGACAAACAACGCTCGCGGTTTTTCTCCAACAATTCCGGCGGCAATCCTTTGGTTTCACGCCCCAACACCAACACATCGCCGGGCGCAAATTGAAACTCGGTGTACACCTGTGGCGCATCTGTTTCAATGAACAACAACCGCGAAGCTGGAAGCTGCAATGACAAATCATCCAGACTGCGGTGATAGTGAATTTCCGTGTCGTACCAATAATCCAATCCCGCGCGCATCACCGCCCGCCGATCTGTCCGAAATCCCAGTTGCCCGACCAAATGGAGCGGCGTGAAGGTCGCCAGACAGGTTCGCGCGATATTTCCAGTATTGGGGGGAATTTCCGGCTCCACCAGAGCCACATGAAAAGGCGAGGGGTTCTCGTAGCAAACATTCATAGCTCAACCATCAAGGCGTCATCCAACACCGCCAGTAAGGCCTGCTGCGCAGCATCCACGGCTGTTTCCACTTTGGATTCCAGCGTCAATTTCACTTTATATTCCGGCGTCGCAAAGTTGGGGTAGGAACCGATTGCGACCGTTGGATGTGCATCGGCGATGGCCTGTAATCGTTCGGCCAGGTCGAATTCGTCTTCGAGCGTATGAACGATGCGCAAATAAAACGGCGCGACACGAAAGCGATCACGAATTGCAGTAAATTTTTTACGAAACAACTCTGGGACGCCGGGAAAAATATAGACATTGCCACAAGCCAGCACCGGATACTTTAAGGCCTCTCCGTAAACCAGCTCTGCACCTTCCGGCACATCAGCCATTCGAAGCCGCGTTTCGTCAATACCTTCGCCAAAGTATCGCCGCAAGAGGCTCTCTAATTCAGGATGCCGCACGATGCGATGACCAAACGCGCGCGCAATGCTATTGATCGTCACGTCATCGTGCGTGGGACCAACGCCGCCAGAGGTAAACACATAATCAAATCGCACCGCTAAATCTTTCACCGCTGCGGCAATTTCTTCCGGCTCGTCGGGAATCATCAAAATACATTTCAAATCCACTCCGAGTTCGCGCAATTCCCCAATCAGAAAACGCGCGTTCTGCTCCTCAACCTTGCCGCTGAGGACTTCGTTTCCGATCACTAAAATCGCTGCTTTGGGAACGTGCATAATTCCGAATGATACAACGTCGAAGATTCAGAGTCCCAACACCAAGCGCAATCCCGCTTCAATTTGCTTGATCTTTTTACTCGTTAACGTCGAGACATACTCTGTAAGCAAGGTTTTATCCAACGCGATGAGTTGCGACACATTGACAACGGAAGCTACCGGCAAATGACTCACGCGCGGGCTGAGCAAAATATTCCCTGGGGCTTCGGCTAAATTCAGATTTTTGGTGATGACCGCAACGATCACGGTTTGGATGCGGCTTTGATTAAACGAATCCGCCTGCACAACCAACACGGGACGCCGGAAGCCCGGCCCGGAGACCGTCGGCGTCGGTAAATCCGCCCACCAAATTTCGCCATGTTGCATTACCACTCCTCCGTTGCTAACAACGCTGCTTGTGCCGCCGCAAACTCCGGCGGAAGCGCAGAAGATTCAGGGGCGTATACTTCATTTAATTTTGCCGTAACATCCTGCGCGTGATGGCGTTCCAAAAAGCTCAGCACCGCTTTGGTGTAAAGCTCACTGCGCGTCATTTTCAGTTGTTGCGCGGCCTTTTCAGCCTGCTGAAAAATCGTATCGGGAATGGAAATCGCTGTTTTCATGCCCGCAGTATAACCATCGTTATACCGCGAGGCAATCGCAAGTTCCTCACCGCTCCGTTGCCAGCTCAGTCTTTTTGCGGGTATAGTACGGCTTCACAATTCCTGCACAATTGTCCAACTGAAAACTACGCATCGAAGGAGATGACCGTGTTGAAAATTCCCCCCCGCCTTTGGCTCAGCGTGTCATTGCTGTTGGCGGCGCTGTTGGCGGCGGCTTCATTGGTTATGGCTCAAGTCGAAATCAAAACCGTGGCCTACAAAGGCTGGAAAAACAATCTGCAAATTTCCAATGGCACCGTTGAATTAATCGTTACGTTGGACGTTGGCCCGCGCGTGATGCGATACGGGTTTGTGGGCGGCGAAAATCTCTTCAAAGAATTCAACGAGCAGATGGGCAAAACGGGCGAAAGCGAATGGCAGGCACGCGGCGGCCATCGCCTCTGGCACGCGCCCGAAGATTTGAAGCGCACCTATGAATTAGACAACGCGCCGATCAAATACGAAAAGCTTGGCACAAACGGCGTGCGCTTGATTCAAGCCGTTGAGCCGAACACGAAGCTGCAAAAAGAAATGGACATCACGCTGGAAGCTTCCGGCTCGAAAGTTCTGGTCGTGCATCGCCTGCGCAACACCGCGATGTGGGACGTTGAACTGGCTCCGTGGGCGCTCACGATGATGGCGCAGGGCGGCACGGAAATCATTCCGCTGCCACCCAAGATTCCGCATCCGCAAGGCTTGTTGCCCGTCTCGCAAATCATCACATGGCCGTACACCGATATGTCCGATGCGCGCTGGCGCTGGCGCTGGGGCAAGCATTACATCACGTTTTCACAGGACAACAACAAAGGCCCAAACAAAATCGGGATGGCGCACAAACTTGGTTGGGTTGCATATTTGCTGCGCGGGAATTTGTTCATCAAAGGCCTCGGCTACGAAGAAGGTCGTCATTATGCCGACAGCGGATCAAACTTTGAGACATTTTCCAATCAGGACTTTCTGGAAATTGAAACGCTCGGCCCGTTGCAACACATCGCGCCCGGCAAGACTATCGAACACATCGAGAGTTGGTGGTTATTCAAAGATATAAATAGTGATTTATCAGAGGCCGGTATCGAAGAAAATATTAAGCCACTGGTTCAGAAAATTATTAAGTAAGCATCCGGTTGACTGCTACTACAACAAGGATGATGGGAAATTTTGTGGGTTATAGTCTGACGGGGTATAAATTAAATTCTGGCGACACGGCGCAACAAGTAGCCGAAATCCTCAATGGTGAAACTGAAGCAGAGGATTATCAGGGACTCACTTTTACGGACGCCGAAAAAACGATCATTGACAGTTGCCTAATGGGTGAATATGCCTTTGAAAAAATCATTTTTCAAACCTGGATTGAATATCAAAAAGGCAGCATTCAAATCTCGGTCTTTGCCGATTACATTGCGATTGGTGTTCCATATTGGGAAACCGCTAGAGATGATATTCGTCAGGTCTTTGAAATCATTGAAAAGATAACCACCCAAACTGCAATTCTTTTTTGGGATCCGCAATACGGCGATTTTGTCGGGAATACTACTGCCATCCATCACGAAGTTTATGAATATGGATTAAAGGCAACGAACGAAATTATGGAATCCGCGACCGGATCAAAAAAAACGTGGTGGCAATTCTGGAAATAAATATTTGCTCTAAAACTAACGATATGGACAAACTGAAAATTGCAAACCGTGAATTCAACTCCCGTCTCATCATTGGCACAGGGAAATATCGCTCGAACGAAGAAATGGTCGAGGCGTTTGAGCGTAGCGGCGCGGAAATGATTACGGTCGCCGTGCGGCGCGTGAATTTGACCGACCGTTCGCAACCGTCATTGCTCGACTTTATTGACCTCAAGAAATTCTCGCTGCTGCCGAACACGGCGGCTTGCTACACCGCACAGGAAGCCATTCGCACCGCGATGCTGGCACGCGAAGTTGGGATGTCGGATTGGGTCAAAGTCGAAGTCATCGGCGATCAGAAAACGCTTTTTCCCGATAACGAAGCGACGCTTGAAGCCACGAAGTTTTTAGTCAAAGAAGGCTTCACCGTCTTGCCGTATTTTGGCGATGATTTGATTATGGCGAAGAAGCTGATTGATGCGGGCGCGTCGGCGGTGATGCCGCTCGCAGCTCCGATTGGCTCCGGCTTAGGCATTCAAAATCCGAACAATCTGCGCATTATGCGCGAGCAAATTACCGAAGTGCCGATCATTGTAGATGCGGGCGTCGGCACGGCTTCGGATGCCTGTTTTGCGATGGAACTTGGCGTTGACGGATTATTGATGAACACAGCGATTGCTGAAGCAAGACAGCCCGGCAATATGGCGGAGGCCATGAACCTGGCAGTCAAATCCGGGCGGTTGGCGTATCTATCAGGCCGGATGCCAAAGCGATTGTACGCCAGCGCCAGCAGTCCCATCGAAGGCGTAGTTCGGTAGTATTTCAATCACCACAGACGGCACAAACAACTCCAAAATCCGTTTGCAATCTGTTTGCGCCATTTGTGCTTTTGCGGTCTGACTTCATTTGCAGCACATCCATCAACTATGAATCGAAACTCACTCACCCGTGAAATCCTGGCCGAGTTCATTGGCACCTTTGTATTGATTACCTTTGGCGCGGCGAATGTGGCTCAAGTCGTTTTGAGTCACGAAAAAAATGGCGTTTACCTTTCCATCAACATTGCCTGGGGCATTGCCGTGATGATGGGGATTTTTGTCGCTGGCGGTGTCTCTGGCGCACATCTCAACCCGGCGGTAACAGTGGCAAATGCGGTCTGCCGTGACTTTTCCTGGAGCAAGGTGTTTCCGTATTGTGCAGCCCAAGTGGCGGGCGCATTTTGCGGCGCAGCGACTGCGTTTTTTCTTTATCACGAAGCGTTCACCGCCTTCGATAAAGGTGTGCGTCAAATCTCCGGTGAATTTGGCACCGCCGGAATTTTTGCGACGTATCCGGCTCCCTACCTTTCAACCTTTGGCGGATTCGTAGACCAGTTTATTGGCACCATGATGCTGATGCTGGTGATTGCGGCGATTGGGGATGCACGGAACAATTCAACTCTCGGCAACCTGGGACCGATTGCGGTCGGGTTGTTGGTGATCGTTATTGGCGCAAGTATGGGGATGAATGCAGGCTATGCGATCAATCCAGCGCGAGATTTAGGGCCAAGATTATTTACCTTTGTGGCAGGCTGGGGCGCAGAAGTATTTCGGGCAAATAACTATTATTTCTGGGTTCCAATTGTGGGGCCAATTCTGGGCGGGATTGCGGGAATGTTCGTGTACGATTTGTTCGTCGGGAAACGTTTCCCCCGCGAACAATAATTATGCGGCGAGCGCATATTGATTCAAATACGGTTGGGCCGCTTCGTAAGCGGAAAGCATTTCGCCCAATTCTTCGCAATGTTCTGAACAATAGACTTTGTAATCATCGCCAATCCGGGCGTGGTCTTCGTCAAATTCTTCGGCACAGTATGCACATTCATTTTCGACTCGTCTTGCCATAAATAAACCTCCAGTTTTTAGCGGAGTGTAAAAGAGTAATCTTTAATCAACGTCATGAAACCATTAACTGCGCCTTAAATTCAGAGTGCGCCTATTTTTTTCAAGAACAATGACAAACTGAAGTTTGTCGTACTTCATCAAGGAGATTTTCTTCCGTGAAATTCCAAAGCATCCTTCGACTCGTTGTGTTGTTATCCACCTTCGCCTGTGTTGCGTTCGCACAGAACCAACCTGCACCTCAAGCGCCGCCGACTCCGGTCGAATTGACGGTGCCAGCGGGCTTTCAGGCAACTGTCTTTGCCTCTGGCATTGCGGGCGGACGATTGATGGCGGTCGCACCAGATGGAACCATTTACATCGCCAAACAAGGCGCGGGCGAAGTCGTCGCGTTGCCTGACAAAAACAAAGATGGCAAAGCCGATGAAGTGATTGTCGTCGCCAAAGGATTAACCCGTCCGCACAGTGTCGCCTTTCACAAGGGCTATTTGTACGTCGCCACGAATCCGACCATCGTGCGCCTGAAATATGCCAATGGCAAAGTCGAAGGCGCGCCAGAAAAGTTTATTGACCTGCCGGTTTCGACCACTTCGCACTGGACACGCACGATTGCCTGGGGCAAGGACAATCGCTTGTACGTTTCGATTGGTTCATCGTGCAATGTCTGCGAAGAGGCCGATGACCGTCGCACAACGATTATGGTCTATAACGAAGATGGCAGCGGCGGAAAGCCATTTGCCAAAGGCTTGCGCAATACTATCGGCATTGATTTCGATCCGAAATCTGGCAAGCTCTGGGGCGGCGATATGGGACAGGATGGACTCGGTGCAGAAAAGCCTGGCGACGAAATCAACCTGCTTGAAGCGGGCAAGCATTACGGCTTCCCGTACTTTGTCGGTGACAACGAACCGAACTCACTTTTGAAAGATGCGAAAGGTTCGATGAAAGCCGAACAATGCACACCGCCCGCCTTTCAACTGGATGCGCATTCATCGCCGATTGATTTGCGCTTTTACACGGGCAAGCAATTTCCGTCGGCTTATCGCGGCGCAATGTTTCTGGTCTTGCACGGCTCCAACAACAATCGCCCGCAGAAAATCGGATACAAAGTCGTACGCATCGTGATGAAGAATGGAAAGCCTGTTGGCACGGAAGATTTTGCTACAGGCTGGCTCAAAGACAATCAGTTCAATGGTCGTCCAGCGGGATTAATCACTGGCGCAGACGGTGCGTTATACATTTCAGACGATAACAAAGGATTCATTTATCGTGTGAGCTATGGCAAGAAATAGCCCCGCCTTTTACTGAATAATGAATCTGGTTACGCAGCAAGGCAGCGAAATTCAACCTTTTCGCTGCCTTCTGAGTTTTGTAGCAAAAGATGCCACTCTTCTCTTCGGACCCGAACGCAGCGTCGCTATTTATTCCGGGACGATATGAATGCACCTCACCGACAACCCGATCATCAGTCTCGTAAGTTGCGAACATCCATCCTTTATTTTTCGGCGTTGGTCTGGTTGTCAAATGGCCTCTTGTGTAAAGTTTTGAATCTCGTTCCCCGACACGAACAAATTGTTGCCAGGATTTTGGGAAATGATTTTTCACGTCCGCTCACGGTTTTGATTGGCCTTGCAGAAATCGTGATGGCGGGGTGGATCGTCAGCGGAATTCATTCCCGCATCAATGTGATTGTACAAATCATCACAGTGGCAACGATGAATCTCCTCGAATATTTACTGGTGCCGGACTTGTTGCTTTGGGGAAAATTCAATTCAATGTTCGCAGCCGCGTTCATCCTTCTTGTCAGCTACAATGAATTTGTCTGGCAGAAACAAAAGGCGTAGATCATCTCAGGAGAAGCTTTGCGTTATCACCTCACGAATTCAGCCCAGGTGACGAATCTGCTCAATCACGTCAATTTACGAAATCACGCCACATTCGTTCGGGATCAGGCGCAATACCCGTGAACAGGTGAAAGGCTTTGACAGCTTGAAAAACGGCCATTCCGCCGCCATCCAGCGTGCGGCAACCGCGTGCGCGCGCCTGTCGAAGCAACTCGGTTTCCAAAGGAAAATAGACAATCTCGGCAACCCATTGCGGCGCTCGCAGCCATTCCATCGGCAATGGCAAACCGGGATACCCTGCCATTCCTGTTGGCGTCGCGTGAATCAACCCATCAGCGTTTTCCAGGGCAGCAGCAAGGTTCGTCAAGGCCTCAACATCGCCCTCGCCAAATCGCGTTGCCATCTGTCGTGCCAACGCATCCGCACGCGCCGGATCGCGGTCATAAATTCCCAGCGAACGGACGCCCAAGGTTGAGGCAGCATAAGCGATGGCTGCGCCTGCGCCCCCGGCCCCCAATAAAATCACACGATCACGCGCGACGTCCGACAAACCGCGCCGGAAGCTTTCCGCAAAACCCCACCAATCCGTGTTGTATCCTCTCCGCTTGCCGTTGGTAAAAACAACCGTATTAACGGCTCCTATCGCGGCGGCGTCTTCGGACAATTCATCCAACAACGGAATGACCGCTTGTTTACAGGGGTGCGTGATATTCAGCCCGGCAAAACCTTGCGCCTGTGCTTCGTCGAGCAAGTGTGGCAAGGCTGTGATGCCGACGCCGAGCGTTTCCAGATCGAGCAATTCATAGGAATAGGACAACCCAACGGCACGCGCTTCGGTTTCGTGCAAATGCGGAGAACGCGATGCTTGAATCCCTGCGCCGATTAAACCAACCCGGAAGTGCTTATTGGCAGTATGTTCATCCGTCATTGTGAGTGCATTTGCGCATAATGTTTGCGATATGGTCGCCAGGTGACCCCAAACAAAACGGCGGACAGCAAGGACGCTAACCCAACGGTCAACGCTAACGACCATCCGACCATCGTGGCATCGCGGAACAGATAATCATTGAAAAAGCCCGGCAAAAACGGACCCAAAATCAATCCGCCCAGATTTAAGGTGAAGACTTGTAGCGCGCCCACCTGTCCGCGCACCTGATTCGGCAAAATCAATTGTAATGAGGCATAAGAGCTGCCAATCGGCATGGCGAGAAAAAAGAACGCGGGGATCAGCAGAGCAATTTGCAGATTGAGTATTGGCATCGCCATCGCCAGGCTGAAAAAGATTCCAGCGCAGGCCGTTGCCAACACTCCCACGCGCAACGGCGCATCCGTTTTGCCGTGTCGCTGCCAACGATCACACAGGACCCCGCCGAGGTACGCTCCCAACAATCCAGTCACCAGTGAGATAACACCCAACGTCAATCCTGCCTGTCGGGAAGTCCAACCGTGAACGCGCACAAAAAAGGTTGGCAACCACGCCTGTTGCGCGTAATTGCAAAGCGCCTGAAAGGCGAAGGCGAGGCAAATTCCCGCTACCGATTGCCAACGCAATTTGATCTGCTCAAAGACCTCACTAAAACTTAGTTTCGACGATTGCCCGCTCTCCCGGCGTAACAAATTTCTTCGCACTGGCTCTTTGACCGTAAACATCAGCAAGGACGCCAACAACCCCGGAAACCCGACAATCAAAAACGTCAACCGCCACGATCCCACCGCGCCGATAATCAAACCACCGACAATCAGAGCCAATCCCGAACCGAAAAAGACGCCCATCGAAAAAATGCTGAGCGCGGTTCCCAATCGCTCCTTGGGGAAATAGTCTGAGAGCAATGAAAACGCGGACGGCGACAAGGTCGCTTCGCCCACGCCAACGCCCATCCGCGCGAGGAATAGCGTGCTGAAGCTGCTTGCCAGCGCACACGCCGCCGTCATCAGGCTCCAGAAAAAAATGCCGATTGCCACCAGATTGCGGCGATTGCTGCGGTCGGCAATGCGTCCCATCGGAATGCCCAGCAACGTATAAAAAATACCGAACGCTAACCCTTGCAACAATCCAATCGCGGTATCGCTGATGCCTAATTCGGCTTTGATCGGCGTCACCAGCAAACCCAGGATTTGCCGATCAATAAAGGACAGCGTGTTGCACATCATCAAAACAACGGCGACATACCACGCATAGCGCAAGTTGTCGTCTTCGGGCTGAGGGGGGGCTATCGGCTCAGTTGTGGCAATCATCATTCAGTCCTTTTCGATACGCGGGAAGATGAAGGGTCAATCCAGTTTGAGTTTGAAGCAAAGATAATTCGCACGAAGAACACGACGGTCAATCTTCAAAGGGAAGACCGACGTAATTTTCTGCGAGCGAGGTGGCAGCCGCGCGCGAACGCGTGACGTATTCCAGTTCCGCCAATTGCAATCGTTGTTGGAAGGGCGTGGTCTCCGGGAATTTGTGCAACAGCGACGTCATCCACCAGGAAAAATGCTCCGCGCGCCACACGCGTCGTAAACACGTTACGGAATACTGTTCAAGCAGTGCGGCGTTGCCAGCCTGATAAAACGTGGCCAAGGCACGCGCCAGCATGCGAATGTCAGCGGCAGCCAGATTCAGTCCTTTGGCTCCTGTCGGTGGCACGATGTGCGCCGCATCGCCCGCTAGAAACAGTCGCCCGAATTGCATTGGCTCCGTGACAAAACTGCGCATCGGGGTCACGCTTTTTTGCAGGATTGGACCTTCCGTCAGTGTCAAATCGCCGCCCGCGTGCAAACGGGTTTCCAACTCGTCCCAGATGCGCGCGTCCGGCCAATTGGCGATGTCTTCGTCCGGTTCGCATTGAATATACAGGCGCGTGATTTCCGGCGTCCGCATACTGAACAGGGCAAAGCCGCGTTCGTGATGACAGTAAATCAATTCCTCCGATGGCGGCGTGGATTGCGCGAGAATGCCCAGCCAACCGAACGGATACACGCGCTCGAAAACAGACAGTTTCCCTGCCGGAATCGTGGGCCGACAGATGCCGTGAAAGCCATCACAGCCCGCAATAAAATCGCATTGAATTTCCCGCTCTTTGCCGCCCTGGCGAAACCGAATTTTCGGGGATTCGCTCTCGAAGTCGTGAATGCTGGTGGCTTCGACTTCAAAATAGAGCGGCGCAGCCGCTGCGATCTGCGCGGCAATCAAATCCTTGACGACTTCGGTTTGCCCATACACAGTGATCGCGCGTCCGCCGGTCAAGTCGTGCAGGTTGATGCGATGGCGTGCGCCGCTGAAGCTAAGTTCAATGCCGTGATGCGGTAGGCCCTGTTGCTGCAATCGTTCGCCGACACCCGATTCACACAATATGTCTACCGTTCCCTGCTCCAACACGCCCGCGCGAATGCGGCTCTCGACATAGTCACGACTGCGCGATTCGATGACAATGGAATCAATGCCCCGCAATCGCAACAGATGCGCCAGCAACAATCCAGCCGGACCTGCGCCCACGATTCCGACTTGTGTTCGCATTTTGTTCATCTCAAATCTTGCACCTCAAATTTGAACGCTCAGCCCCACACTTCCGTTGCGACTTCAACCGACAGTTGCAACTTGGCTTCCTGATCGGCTTCCGTCAGTAGATTGCCTTCGAGCGTTGAGGCAAAACCACATTGCGGACTGAGCGCCAGTCGTTCCAATGGGACATAATTGGAAGCCTCGGCAATGCGTTGTTTGATTTCGTCTTTGTTTTCCAACGCCGCTTTCTTGGAACTGATCAGCCCCAGCACAACGGTGCGATCAGCGGGAACTTCGGTCAATGGCTCAAAGCCACCGGAACGCGCATCATCAAATTCCAGCAGGAAGCGATCAAACTTCGTCTGGCTGAACACCTTCGTAATCGGGCCGTAATCACCTTCTGCATAAAACTTGCTCTGGTTATTGCCACGACACAGATGTAAGCCAAATTGAATACCGGGATGATGACCAATTACCGCATTATCCATCTCAATCGCCAGATCAAGCAAACGGTCGGGATCGTTGCCGCGTGCGCGGTATCCTGCGCGTAGCGTGGGGTCCAAAAGCGCAGTATATTGCGGTGAATCAATCTGAATATAGGTGCATCCGAGCCGAATCAATTCCTCCACTTCGCCGCGCAAAATGTCTACCAAATCAGCCAGGTACGAATCTACGGTCGCATACGCGGCTTTCGATTTCTCGGCATCATAATATGCGGCGGCCTGCTGGGCGCTGATGAGTGTGACCTTGGCCGGGGCGGCGGCTTTGGCTCGAAGGTAGGTGAATTCTTCCGCGCACATATGGCGTTTGCGCTGGAGCTTCGACACTACGACCGGGCGTTGCAGGACCAGTTCTTCGCCCGTTTCATCGCGGAACGGAATCGCCCACCCGCCGTATTTATCATAGCCTTCAACCGCATCAATCAAATGTCCGTAAAACGCGTAGCGGCGCAATTCGCCATCGGTAATCACACCGATTCCGGCGCGTTCCTGCAAAGCAATGGCTTCATCTACGGCGAGGTCTTCGATTTGTTTGAAAGCCTGATCGGTCAGCGTTCCGGCTTCATAAGCGGCGCGCGCTTCTTTCAAATACGCCGGGCGCAATAAACTGCCAACAACATCGGTTCGATACATGAGTTTTCCCCTTATTTTATTTCGTAAAAATCCAGCAAGACTTCCTCTTTCAATCGCACTGCCGAACAGACCGCGATGATGCGATTGAGCCAGGCATATTTTTTATCGCCTGTCTCTAACGTCGGCGTCGCACGAAAATAGTATTTCGCCGGATCAACCTGTTCGCCGCGTGCGATGGCGGCGAGAACTTCGGGTGGGCCATGACGAAAGCCCACGTTGCGCACATAAATCAGCGCACCATCATCGGTGCGCAAGGTGTATCGCGCTTCGAGCATCGCCGTGCCGTCCGCCGTCACAATTTGCCAGTCAGCCCCACCGGGAAGAATGTCGCCCCGCAAACGCTGCCCTTCAAAACGTCCGCCTGTAATCGGGATGATGCGCCGCTCGCCCGTCAATACCGGGCCAAGCATTTGCGGCGCGGCGATTTTGACCGCGAGATGACAGAGCAATTCCAGACGTGGGGTTGGTGGTTTGAGTTCCATAAATTATTCCGCCTTGATGATCGCCATCATTTCGCATTGCACCAGCGCCACGCCGGGCAAATCGGTATTCAGCAAGCTATGTCGTGCCGGACGTGAATGTTCATCGGGAAACATCGTCAGCCATTCTTTGTTGACGTGTGGGCGTAGCGATTTGTCTTTGACCCAGACCGTCATCTTGATGATGTCATCCGGTGAGCCGCCCGCAACAGCCAGAATCAGGCGCAAATTTGAAAACATCAGCGCGCATTGCGTTTCAATGTCCGGCGGAATCATCCCCGTGTTCGGGTCTTTGCCAAACACACCGCTGGTCACCAAAAACGGGCCGATTTGCGAAGCGACGGGAATCGGGTTTTCGTGTTGCAGGCCCGGAATCTCAAGGCTGCGCCGTTGGCTCATTTTGATTGCTCTCCTTTTGCAAGCGCGCCCGAATAGCATTGACGACGACGCGATAATCTTCGGGCGGGTTGCCGCCGAATTCCGGCAATAAATTCAGGCTTGCGCCCCAATCCTGCCGCCTCACGATGGCCTCAGTCATAATCGGTTCGACGCCGATGGCCTCCAAGGTCGCCGCGACTTCTTCCAACTCGCGTGCGCGCCGTTCGCCGTGTTCGATCACGCGCCCGACCATATAGCCCGCCAGTTTTTTCCAGTCAATTCCCGGCATCGTTTCATTCAACGTAGCGAATACGCGCTCGTCCGCGCCATACGGAACCGAGGCCAACACGCTCTCAAACAAAATGGATTCCAACCCTTTGACAATCACGCTGCGGCACATTTTGGTGGCGGAAGCCGCACCAATTTGATCGGAGATGACTTCAAGATTCATACCAAACGGCGCGAGCAATGCGACCAGAGTCGGCGCGTGTTCGCCACACAAGAACATCGGCACGGCAGCTCCGTGCGGAGGCACCGGCGACATAATCGCAATCTCAACAAATCGCGCGCCGCGTGCCTCGACCTGCTGCGCGATGGATTGTTTGAGCGCGGGCGACACCGAATTCAAATCAGCATACAGATGTCGGGCGGTCAAATACGGTGCCGTTTGCTTTGCCGCTTCGGCGGCCTGATTGGCAGTCACAGTGGAAAGCAAAATATCGCACGACGTCGCCAGCACCTCATTCGATTCACATAACGTGACGCCCGCGTCCTGCGCACGTTGTTGAATTTTCTCACCGCGCCCGATGGTGTGCGTGTGAATATCGTACGCCCCAATTTCATTCAGACCCGCGTGGCGCAGGCCTCTGGCAATGTGATAGCCCGCTTCACCAAAGCCGACAAATCCGAGTTTCAGAGGTTTGCTCATAGCATTTACTTCAGGTTCACACAGGTAAAATTCTCCGCCTGACTGGGATCGCCACTGCCTTTGTACTTTGGTGCGAGTGGATACGCGCAATGCGGACGCGTCATCACGGTTGCGCCATTGACAACCCGTGCGCCGTTCAGGATGTCAGGTGCAATTCCCTTCTCGACCCATTCGACCAAAGGCGTAAACCAGTCCGCACGATTACAACCAACACCGCCCGCGCAGTGAAACATGCCGGGAATCATGTACAGTTTGTAAAACTCCTTGGTTTGACGCGCCCCCATCTTTTTCAGCACGGATTCGTAATAGTCTACTGACATCTGCGGATTCACAAGGGCATCGGCCCAGCCGTGATAGTGAATAATTTTGCCGCCGCGTTTTTTGAGCGGGGACAAATCAGGATTCGTCGCGTCAATCACTTTGGCGAAGGCGGCCATTTGTGGTGGGTCAGTGTCGAAGTTGAATTGCTTCCAATTCCAATCCTTACCGCGTTGCGGTTCAAAGGCGAGAAAGCGCATAAACGTTTCGCCAAATCCCAACCCCATGCCACCATCACCACCGATGCTCCCCATCCACCCACTGCGCCCATTCACGGCTACTTCTGCGCCGAGCGGTTGCCCCGGATACAGCAGCTTGCCTTTTGCATTGCGCACGCCGTTGTAGACTTTTTGCAAGCCCTCTCTTTGCGCGGTCGTAAAGCAATCTTTTCCGGCCACTTCATTGGCGCATTTCGGCAAATCTTTCAGCGGGTCAAATCGGCAACGACGTGGATCCGTAATCAGCCCATCTTTCAGCCCATCTACGTCATCACATTTTTTGTACACCGCTTCGGCCAGCATGGGCAGCTTGTCGTAAGCAATCGCGCTCGCCCCCATCGAAAGGGCCTGCGCGTTCCAGATGCCACGCATTCCTTCGTGTGAAATCTTCAAAACAGGAGCGCCTATGACGTAGCCGTCAAAATCTTCGGGATATCGTTGTGCTTCCATCAAGCCCTGTCGCCCGCCCGTCGAACAACCGACCCAATACGAATACTTCGGCGTGCTGCGGTAATAGGCGTTGATAATTTGTTTGGCTAAAACGGCGGTGTTGTGAACTGCGAGGTAGGCGTAATCCAGTTTTTTGCGATCTGCGTTTGGATTGTTGGCCCGACGCTCGGCAAAGGTGCCAAGCGGTTCTTTCGCGGCATTATGCCCGGTGTCAGTCGTGGCGGTGGCGTAGCCTTGCTGCAAGCCTGTGTTCATTGGGTCCAGGCTGAGTTGTCCGGCAAAACCACCACCGCCGACCATATAAAATCGCTGATTCCAAGCGGTCGGCAATTTCACGGCAAATTTGGCTTCGGGCAGAATTACCCCGCGCACATCGCAATGTTCAGGGACTTGCGTGGTGGCGGCCACGAGCATCGCTGATTCGATTTTGACCTCTGCACCAAACGACGCGGAAAGAAGCGCGGCACATTTCGCTCCATCAGCAAATGCTGTTTGTGTGCTCAGGCTGACAAGGCTCAGCATAAAAATACGGGCAAGGCTTTTTGCAATCATACAGGTTCCTCTGTTTTGGTCTTTCTAGTTTATGAGATGAATAAACCATTCTTCATAATCTTGAGCAATCGCTCGCGGTGCTGCAAAATTTGCACATCTTTCGTGGGATCACCATCCACCAACAAAACATCTGCCAACCAGCCAGCTTGGATCAGACCCACTTCTAACCCCATCAACTCGCCGCCCTGTTTTGTCGCGGCCACCAACGTTTCGATTGGCGTGTAGCCAAATAATTTCACAAACAATTCCAGATCGCGCGCATTGCGTCCGACCGGATTGTAGGGGAATCCATAATCTCCGCCGGGCAATACGCGAACGCCACGCTTGCGCATTTCGGGATAGAGTTTTTGCATGCGTTCCACTTCGGCATAGACCCCCATTTTTTCGGCCACTTCGCGCGTGATGCCAAAGCTTTCGGCTTCGTACAGGCGCGAATAACGCAATCCAACGGCAGGCGCGATGAAAATCCCATCTTTCTTAGCTTCGAGCAAATCAAGCGTTTCTTCGTCGGCGTGCGAGCAGTGATACAAAATACGAAAGCCGTGACGCAATCCGATTTTGACGGATTCGGCGGATTGCGCGTGACCGGAAAGCCAAAGCCCGCGTACATGAGCTTCGCTCGCGGCGGCGGCAACTTCTTCTTCCGTGTAGGTCAGGTTTTGCGAAGCGCCCGAGGCAAAGGCATCATCACCGGATAACAACAACTTGATGGAATCAACGCCCAGTTCGGCCATTTCGGCGACGTAAGCGCGCATCGCTTCCACGCCGCGCCCATGTTTGTTGCTTTCGGCAGGCGGCACGCCTAACACATCTTTCGGCCCTTGTTCGAGCGAGGATGAAATTAAGCGAGGCCCCGGCAAGTAGCCCCCTTCGATTTCTTTCTTGAGCGCAATTTCAAAACGTGTGCCGAGCGATCCAGCGGAATACGCGCTGGTAAATCCAGCTTCCAAGGTCACACGCGCATTATGTGCTGTGACCAATAAGTGTTCTTCGGGTGGCAGCATCAGCCCCTCGAAGATTCGCCCCACAGATGAAGGCCACGAGAGATGCGCGTGCGATTCAACCAACCCCGGCATCAGTGTCGCACCGTTGCAATTGATGATTGTTGCGCCCTCGTGTGGAATTCGTTCTTTGCCTTCTGATACGACAGCAATGCGATTGCCTGTGACGAGTATTTCGCCCGCAAACGGCTCGCGTCCCGTGCCGTCAAAAATCATCGCATTCATGAAAAGAATGGATTGCATTGTTCAGCCTTCGACCCTCCCCGGCGCGGCACCAAATCCTGCTGCCGCAATTCCGGCCAACGCACACAATTCGTCGTGATCCCCCGTGTCGCCGGAAATGCCGACCGCGCCAATCACGTCGCCATCGGCATCCAGAATCAAAACGCCACCGGGCGAAGGCACGGCGCGCCCCTGACTGATCGCATACAACGAAGTAATAAACGCTGGAAATTTTTCGGCGCGCGCCGTGATTTCACGCGTGCCAAAGCCCATGCCCAATGCGCCCCACGCTTTTCCATACGCAATGTCAAAACGCACGATGCCTGCACCGTCCTCGCGTTTGAAAGCAATGACGTGGCCGCCCGCATCCAGCACAGCGACGGCGAGCGGCGCAAGTTTCAATTTGCGGCCTTCGGCCAGTGCGGCATCAATCATCATTTCCGCATCTTTCAGTTTGAGCTTTGCCATACGATCTCAAGCAATCCCTTCTGCAAATTTCCCGTCGAGCAAAATAAATAACATGCGCGCGGGTTCGTTCGTGCGATTGCTCCAAGCGTGATTAGTGCCGCGCTGAATCACAATATCGCCCGGACTCAGCTTCGTTTCGCCTTCATCCAGCACAAGCCAGATTTCGCCCGCGAGCAGGATGCCGTAATCAATCGTTTCGGTGCGGTGCATCAGTTTATGCGGAGAATCATTGTTGTGCGTGGTTGCGTCTGCGGCACCAATTTGCGCGAAGCCTGCGGCGATGTCGGCTTCTGAGATTTGGTTTTGCACAGCATCGGGCGGAATGTCTACGATACGGATGATGCTCCCCTGCGGCATGGGATGAAGTTGCAATTGCCTGAGCGTGGGATCATCGCCATTATCAATCGGCGCGGGACTCGCGTTTGTATTCCAGATTTCATAGAACACCGTGCCGGGGACGGCTTTGAGTTCGATAATTTTCGGCGGTGCGCCATCGCTGGCAATAACGGCCTTGCCCTGTGAGTTGTGACCTGTAACGATGCGACGAACAGTGGAGAGAGTCATTTTATTTTCCTTTCAGATCGGTTGCGCCATCATCCCAATCATCTTTTTTGTCAGCCCTGGCGCGTCGGCTTCCGGCGTTGGGTGCATTTCCCATTCGCCGAGTTGAATGGAGCCTTCGACAATAAACTTGCAGCGTTCAAAACGGCGCTGCATAAATTCGTTCAGCAGGTTCGGCAACGGCTCATCGCGCACCAGCAATTCGCCCAGCACGACGCTATCCTCCACCGCTTGCGCTGCGCCTTGCCCTAAATGCGGCGTCGTGGCATGCGCCGCGTCACCGATCAACAACACACGGCCTTTGTACCAGGGCGCGGGCATCAACAACGCTTCGAGCGGGCGATAAATCACTAGCGATGAATCCGTGATCTGCTCGCGCAATTCTGCCATCACGCCCGTACAACCAGCCAATCGTTCCCGAAAAATGTCTGCCAATTTGTCTTCGGGATGATGTGGATTGCCGGGTTCGGATTGCACCAGCAACACATAGCCTGTTTCCGCTGATAATGGAATAAAGCCGCATTTGCCGCCCTGCAATCCTACGCACAAAAACGCATAATCAATGTCGGCAGGCCGTAGCACGTTATACCGCCACACTCCTTGGCCGGTAAATTTCGGCTGAAGCTCATCGCCAAAAATCGCGCTCCGTACTTTGGAATGCACGCCGTCGGCACCAATCACCAAATCGTACTCGCTGGAAGTTCCATCGGTGAATGTCACCGTCGCGCTGTTTTCATTTTGCGTAATTTCGCTGAAGCTCGTACCAAGTCGCACATTGGTTCCGGCTTCCAATGCAGATTCAGAAAGAATTTTGTGCAACGCCGGACGCCCCATTCCAAGGTCGGTTGGATAGTTCGGACCCGCCATCGGAATGCCGGGAATTTCGGCGACCGTATGCCCGTGCAGCGTTTGAAACTTTACGCCGAAATACGGGAAGCCTTCGGCGACCGCCTGGTCAGCAATCCCCAAAGCCGCCATCGCACGAATAAAATTCCCCTGCACGATGATGCCCACGTGATAGACCTTCCATTCGCTTTTGATTTCAACCAGGTCTACGTTAATGCCTGCTTTACGCAGCGCAATCGCAGTGGATAATCCGCCGATGCCGCCGCCAATGATGAGCACGTTTTTAACCATATAGTTTCCTTTCGCCTTACCGTCGGCTAACAGCCGCGCGTTCATAGGTCAAGCCATAGCCGAAGTTGTAGAGCGGCGTCTTCGTGTCGTGCGGCGTGTCTTCCGCCTGCGCTTTGACCTCTGCCATCGAGGACGGCAATTCAAAGGGCAACTTGCCTTGCGGCGCAACTTTTCCCGTCAACACATCAAACAGCGCAGCATCGCTGACGCCAAAGTTTCCAAGCAGTGCGGCAATCTTGTCTTTCACATTCGTCAGAATCGCGGGACGATCCAGATAAATTGTCACAACGGTTGGCACTTTAGCGTTGGCAGCTTTGATCGCTTCATAATCAGCGTTGCCGTCCTTGAAGCTCAAATCGCCTTCGTGTTGGCGCGCGCCGAAAAAGTAATTCGGATGCAGCCGCTCAAAAGGCGTCTCGGCTCGAACGAGCGCAAGGTCTGCGTCTTCCGGTTTAGGCACAACTGTGAAGCCGTATTCTTGCGCGACCTGTGGATTGATTTTGTACAAGTACAGCTTTTTGATTTTGCTGCTGAGAGGCAGGGTTTTGTTTTTGTTTTCGAGCAGCACGAGCGAACGGCTTTGTGCGTCCAAGGCCTCTTTCACAAAGGCTACACTGCCTGCGATAGATGCGGCCTGCGCGGCGTCCACATACGGATTCTCAAACAACCCCTGCTGAATTTTTTGCAGCATGATGCGATACGCCGATTCTGCCAATCGCGCTTCAGTCAGCTTTCCGGCTTTGACGGCTTCGACCAGAATGCGCGAATCTTCCGTGCCGCCAAATTGATCCAACCCAGCGTTGACGCCTTTGATAAAGCGTTCGGCACGCGTGAGATATTCGACGCCCCACGGCATACCAATGTGCGCCGGAGTAGGTGTTTGTCCCGGCGGCAAACCGTCTACGCACGGGCCAGTGCAATCGTTCGTGATCGCCCAATCGCTGACAATCACGCCGTTGAATTTGTAGCGTCCGCGCAATTCGTCAGTCAGCAATTGCTGGCTGAAGCCTGCGCCCACCTGTTCCAGCTTTTTGCCATTCAACGTGACATCGCGCGGAATCGGATAGGTCGGCATCACGCCCGCGACATTCGCCGCAAACGCGCCTGTGAAGGGAATGATGTGATAGGCAAAATTATTTTTCGGGAAGACGTTGTATTTCCCAAATGCTGAATGTCCGTCGAAGCCTTCTGGTTGCGCGCCGTAGCCAACCCAATGCTTGACGACCGTGATGACGCTGTCTTTGTTAATGCCAGTTGCGCCGTTTTGAAAGCCGATGATGTACGCTTGCACCATTCGTTTTACTAATTGCGCGTCTTCGCCAAACGTGCCGGTAATGCGGCTCCAGCGTGGCTCTGTGCCAAGATCGGCTTGCGGCGACAGCGCCATGTGAATGCCGACGGCGCGATATTCCTGCCGTGCGATTTCGCCAAATCTTTGCATCAGCTTGGCGTCGCCAAGTGCGCCGAAGCCCAATGTTTCCGGCCACTGCGAAAAGCCATTGCCGCCGGAGGACGCGCCCAGCACATACTGAAAGTGATGACGCGGATCGGTGCTGATAGTCAGCGGAATGCCCAGTCGTGAAGCTTCGGCAAGTTCCTGCAATTTGTTGTTTTGCTCAGCTAGTATTTGCGGTGCGGTCTGTAAGCGCGTGATGAAGCTGTTGACCTTGCCATCCGTGATCGCTTTCCGATTGGCTTCCAGATCATAACTTGCGCCAGCCCCAATCGCTCCCATTTGCCCGCCCGTGCGCAATGTGCCGTGCATCATCGCCCCGGCTTTTTCTTCCAGCGTCATTTGGCTGACCAAATCTTTCGCACGCACTGATGCGGACTTGCGCCAGTCTTCGTAAACATCCAACTGGCCGTTTTTGTTCAGGTCTTTGAATTGCAAATCATCAACGGTCAACGTCTTAACGCTCCGAGCATTGACCGCAATTTGTTTTTTGAGAGCGGATTGTTGCGCCGCGCTTTGCAGCATTGGCGAAAGCAATAAAACAAAAGACAAAATGATTTTCATACGCTAATCCTTATGGAAGCAAAACAATCGCTATTCTTTGTACGAAGGATCAATCCGATCCAGCAAACGCAACAACGCTTGCCAATCCCGCCCTTGCAAAAATTGATAATCATTGCCGAATTGATTAATTGTGCGGTCACAAACGGCTTGCGGCGGGTAAATCACAGGACGGCCTCCAGCTAATGCAGAAACCTGAATCTGGCAGGCGCGTTCGAGGTAAAACATCAGTTGAAATGCTTCGGCAACGCTGCGTCCCACCGTGAGCAAACCGTGATTGCGCAGAATCAACACATCCTTGTCGCCGATGTCTTTGACGAGTCGCTCTTGTTCCTCATCATCCAGCGCAATGCCTTCGTAATCGTGATACGCCAACCGACCCAGCACCTTGAAAGCGTGTTGCGAAATCGGCAGCAATCCTTCTTCCTGCGCGGCGACCGCAACGCCCGCTTCTGTGTGCGTATGCAAGACGCACACAACATCCGGGCGTGCAGCGTGGATCGCGCCGTGAATGACAAAGGCCGCTGGGTTCACGTCCAACGCGACCTCTTCCGCCAGATTCCCGTGTACATCTACCTTGACCAAATTGGACGCAGAAACTTCTTCGTACAACAAGCCAAATGGATTGATCAGGTAGTGTTCGTGCGTGCCCGGCACACGCGCCGAGATGTGGTTATAAATCCAATCCGTCATCCGAAAATGCGCGATCAACCGATAGCAGGCCGCCAACTCAACGCGTGCTTCCCACTCTTCGGGCGAAACCTGATGGCGCAATGATTTTCGCTGTTCCAGCAATTGCACAAGGTCTTGATTATTCAACATAACTCTCCTTTATCGCCCGGCCTTTATCGTCCAGTTGGATAGCTCAGTCCCGCGCCGAATTTGAAGAGCGGCGCTTTGGAATCGTACGGCATATCTTCGAGCTGTGCGCGCACAGCATCCATTGACGCCGGCAATTCAAACGGCAACTTGCCCGTCGGATTGAATTTGCCCATCAGCACATCGAACAACGCTTCATCGCTGACGCCAAACGTCGCCAGCAACGCGGCGGATTCGTTCGCCAATTCAGGAATCACATAAGGACTGTCGAATTGCATCACGATGATCGTTGGCTTTTTCTGCATCAACGCGCGGACCGAGGTCAGGCGCGCAGCCGGAATCGTCAAATCAACAGGTTGCCCACCGCCGCCGCCAAAGCCTCCGCCTGGAGCGCCGCCGCCGGGTCTGCCACCGCCCGCGAAGCCGCCACCTGCGCCACCACGTCCTCCGCCACCTGGGCCGCCACGTCCGCCACCTTGCCCGCGTCCTCCGCCACCGGTCGGACTCACGCGCACAATGCAAACGTCTGCATCATCAGGATTCGTTGTCGAAACATAGCCGAATTGCGCCGCGACCGAAGCATCCAGACCTTCGACGTACATGCGCAAGCCTTTTTTCAGCGGCAAAATGCTCTTGTCATTTTTCAGCAACACGATGGATTTGCGCTGTGCCAGATCGGCTTTGTCCTGAAATTCTTTTTTGCGCACGGTGCGTTCGGCTTCATCTGGATTGACGTAGGGATTTTCAAACAAGCCGATGCCGAAATACACGCGCAAAATGCGGCGCGCAGATTCGTCAATGCGCACTTCGGTTAACCCGCCTTCTCTGACTAACTGCACAATCAGTTCCGGCGTCGCATCACCGCCGATGCGATCTACGCCCGCTTCGATGGCTTTTTTGTAACGGTCTTTGACGCTCAAGGATTCAACGCCCCACGGCATCCCGGTGGAAATGCCCGTGTCGGAATTGACGACGCCTTGATAGCCGAGTTTGTTGCGCAGCAAATCGGTGATGATTTCTTTGTTGTATGCCATGCCGAGGTCTTCGCTCGTCAGGCCTTTGGGTACGGCGTAATACGGCATGATCATCGCGGTGCCAGCGGCAATCGCGGCTTTCCACGGCTGCAAATGGTATTCGAGATTTTTGCCCGGATAGACCTGATTTTTGCCCCACGGAAAATGCGCATCCAGCCCGTCATCGGCAGGGCCTGCGCCGGGGAAATGTTTGGTCGTCAGCGCAACGCTGCGCGGGCCAAGCTTTTCGCCCTGAAAGCCGCGAATCAGCGCCGTGATGATCTCCGTCGTCAGTTTTGCGTCTTCGCCAAAAGTTTCGCGGAAGCGGTTCCAGCGTGGTTCCGTCGCCACGTCCACCATCGGGTGATACGCGCCGCGCAACCCCACCGCGACGTATTCCTGCGCGGCGATGCGGGCGAATTCTTCGACCAAGGCAATGTCACGCGTAGCCGCCAAACCCAGCGGCCCCGGCCATTGCGAAAAGGCGCTGCCCGCCTCTTGAATGCCAAACACATTTTGTGTGCCGAATTGGTTGCGCGGATTGGTCACGAAAATGACGGGAATGCCCAGCCGCGAACCTTCCGCAATTTGCTGCACACCATTTAGCCAAGTCGCCATCGTGCGCGCGGGAAGATTTTCACGATTGATGAACTGACGGATATGCCGACGCAGCAACGCGTCCGTAGTGCCGGGCGAATTCAGTTGAATTGGCCCCGGATTGAAAGGGTTCTGCCCGTACCCCGCCTGCTCGTTGACAGTTCCATTCGGGCCTGAATTCAACTGCGGCCCAACCATCAGGCCCGCTTTTTCTTCGACGGTCATTTGCGCGACCAGATCGTTGACACGTTCGTCGAGTGGCAAACGCCAGTCTTCATATTTGTCGAGCTTGCCGTTTTTGTTGAGGTCTTTGAATAGCAGTCCGTTGACTTGCAGAATCGCAGCGACACGCGCATTGATGACAGGCTGTTGCGTTGTATTTTGCGGAAAGGCAACAGCGGTAGGTGAAACAACTAAGAAGAGTGAAAGCACCATCCGAAAAAAGATTTGCACATTGGAATTCATTGATTTGGCTCCATTCCCAAAATTCGTTTAGCGTTGCCGCCTAAAATCATCGCGCGTTCGTCATCGCTCAACGTTTTCAGGCTTTCGATCAATTCGTGGACGTCGTAATCGCCCATATCAAACGCATAATCTGTCCCGACGACGATTTGCGAAACGCCCGCTTGTGCGATCAACGCCTGCAATTGTTCAGGCGAATACACTAGCGAGTCGAAATAAATCTGCTTGAGATATTCGCTCGGCTTTTTCTGGATATTACCTGCTTCGGGGCGCACGTTGAAACCGTGATCGGAACGGCCAATGTAGGCAGGCAAATAGCCGCCACCGTGCGCCGCTACGATTTTGACGCCGGGGTTGCGATCCAGCACGCCGCCGAAAATCAGATTCGATAAGGCAATCGTTGTTTCCAGCGGCTGCCCGATGATGTTTGTCAGATAAAACTGATTGACGCGCTCGCCCAAGCTGGTGCCAAGCGGATGAATAAACACGACGCAACCGAGTTCATCCGCCGTAGCCCAGAACTTCTCAAATTTTGCATCCGCCAGATCAAGTCCATTGACGGCAGTCGAAATTTCTACGCCCTTGAGTCCGAGCGTTTTGACGGCGTGTGTCAGTTGCTCGACGGATAACTCAGGGTGCTGCAATGCCAATGTTCCGAGGCCGACAAAACGATCCGGCAGCAACGAGCAAAGTTCGGCGACATGTTCGTTTTGCACCCGAACGATTTCTTTCGCAAGCTCAGGTTCCGCCCAATAATAATACTGGTTCGGCGAAGGACTGAGAACTTGCACGTCTACGCCCATTGCGTCCATATCGCGCAACCGCTCTTCCAAACTCGTCATCTTGCGAAAGGCATTTGGCAGCATCTTCTGCACGTTATGCGCCACCGAAGCCGCGCCTTGCATGCGCAACATCATTTCCGGCTCACCTTTTTTCTGAGGGCAATCGGCGACGATTGATTCGACCGCAGGCGTCAGCAAATGCGCATGCAAATCCACCGTGAAATGTTTGTGCGCGCGGACGGTTTGTACGTGCTTTTCGCCCGCGCATTCGTTGTTACAAGTGTGAAGCATTCCAATCCCTCCGCATCCATCACCGATGCTGCGATTCGACAATTGCCTGATACACGGCGGTGCGAAACTCCGTCATCAGTCGAGTATCAAATGGCATTTTTTGCGTCATGAAAATGGCGATCAGTTGTTCTTGTGGGTCAATGAAAAAACTGGTCGAAGCTGCGCCTGACCAATCGAACGTGCCGACGGAACCAATGCGTTGATTTTCTGCCGTGTCGGTAATGACTTGAAAGCCCAAGCCAAAGGCCGCGCCTCGTCCCAATGTGACACCGCTCTGTGGCAAACGCGCGTGTTTCGTATGCTCGCGCGTCATCAATTGCACGGTCTTCGGGCTGAGCAAACGCACGCCGTCGAGCACGCCGCCGTTGAGCAGCATCTGGCAGAAGCGCAAATAATCCTGCGCAGTAGACACCAATCCGCCACCGCCGGAAAAGAATTTCGCCGGCTTGGCATAGCGACTCTTGCTCGGATGATCGCCGACCGTGCGCTTGCCCGTCGCCTCGCCCACCGCCAGCGGATTCATTCCCCATTGATAGTTGGTCGTGAAGCGTTCGAGCTTGGCGGCAGGCACGTCAAAGCCCGTATCGTTCATGCCCAAAGGTTTGAAAATCCGCTGTCGGAAAAACTCATCCAGCGTCAGCCCCGACCAGACTTCAACCAATCGTCCCAGCACATCCGTACTCACGCCGTAATTCCACTGTTCGCCCGGATGAAAGAGCAACGGCAACTTCGCCAGCTTTGGCGTGAATTCGGCTAGTGTGCTTTCGCTTCCCAGCAGGTTCGCGGCGCGATATTGCTGATCCACGGGCGTGTTGCCAAAGAAGCCGTAGGTCAGCCCCGAGGTGTGCGACATCAATTGACGAATCGTCATCTGGCTCTTGGGTTTCACCAGCACGCCGCCTTCGCCATACACCTGCACATCTTTGAATTCTGGCAGGTACATCGCCACCGGATCATCAAGATGAAACTTGCCTTCTTCGTAAAGCAGCATCGCAGCAACCGTCGTGATGGGCTTCGTCATGGAATAGATGCGAAAGATCGCATCGCTTTTGAGCGGTTTATTGGCTTCGATGTCAGATTGCCCCGCCGTAGCAAGATGCACCAGCTTGCCGCGCCGCGCGACCAACGTCAGTGCACCGGCAATTTTTTCTTCTTTGACCTTACGCTCGATGAGTTGATTGATGCGCTGCAAACGTTCTGACGACATGCCTACGGCTTCGGGCTTGTCGGTCGCGGGACGTTGCGCGTAAACAGAAGTAACCGCACAACAGGCCGACAACAACACAACGCTACAGATTTGCTTCACAATTCTTTGCATAATTTTCCTCTAGGTTTGACGTTCGTAATTCTGCCTTAGATTTATGGGAAGACGCCTGTGTCAGTAGCCCGCGCGTGAGCAAGGGCTGCCTTGACAAGCGCGCCGATGTTGTTTGACCATCTCGAAGCTGGAAAATTCATCAGTGTAAGCGTGACCTTCCCACTCGCTCGACATAAACCCTTCGTAGACCGTTAATCTCAAATGCGATGTTTTCTGCTAGAACATCCACGCCATCCATCTTCACCGTCAGAACACTCACGCTCGACAACGGCAACGAACGATACCAATGCGAACGAAGTTGCAATGCGCAACCTGATGCCGTTGCCGACAGCGCATCATCACCAAGAATCAATTTATCGAGTGGCCCCATAATTTTTTAATGCTTGCTTTACAAAAATATTTCGGGCGCTAACGCTTCACCCGCCGCAACACCAGCGGAGCCGCTGGCCGTCCGCCACGTCCGCCGAAGCCTGCGCCGAACGAAGGGTCGGTGCCATTGGGCGGCGGGCCAATGGCGGGACGCGGTTCATTTGAAGCGGCAGGTGGCGGGCCGCCTCCGGGGCGTCGCACCGGTGCGCTGCGCGTGAGTTCAAGCTCTTCGCCTTTGATCGTACCCGTATAAGTTGTCGGCCCCACTTTGAAAGAAAGCGTCGCGCCGTCAATTTTCCCTTCTTCAATCGGGCCGCCGGTGGATCCGCCGCCAAAACCCGCCGGAGCCGCGTTCTCAACGTAACCCGTAATGACACCGCCTTCCTGCCGCAAGCTGAAAACCATATCGGCGTTGCTGCTCGCCAGAAACATCGGGTCGCCGGATGGAGCCGCATTCGCAGCCATCACAGGCCTCCACAATCCGGTGAGGCCCGCGCCCAGCGGGACTTCGCGTTCCCACACGGCGACTTGCGGACGCAGCTTCACGACCTTGCTCGTGATAGTCGCAGTCGCCGCCGTCAATCCGGGCGAAGTCGCTTCGACTTGAAGCGTTCCAGCGGATTTCGTGCTTTGCACAACCGCCATACATAGCCCTGCGAAGGCTTTGCGCGATGAACCAATATCGGGTTGATGATTCGTCGGGTCGCCGTTGCCCGTACCTAAAATCCTGCCTTGCCCTTTGATGGCAAACGTAATGTCGTTTTCGGTGATGGGAACAAGGCGGCCTTGCGCGTCGTGAACTTCAGCAATGAAAAACGCAGTGTCCTCGCCGTCGGCAGCCAGTTCCTGACGATCAGGCCGCAAGACCAGCTTGGCCGGAGCGCCCGTCGTCTCACGTTTCGCGGTCATTACTTGCTGGCCGTTTTTGTAGCCGCGCGCTTCGATTACGCCCGGCGCGTATTTCACGATCCACGCGAGGTGTTGATCTTTCTGTACGTCTTTTGCGCCGAGGCTTTGGCCCTTGAGGAAAAGCTCTACGCGGTCGAGGTTGGAATGCACCCAGACGGCGATGGTCTGCCCTTCGAGTCCCGCCCAGTTCCAGTGCGGGAAGACGTGCAACACCGGCTTGTTCGTCCACCACGATTGATAATAGAAAAACGTATCCTTCGGAAAACCGCAGGTATCAATCACGCCATATTGCGAACTGATGTTCGGCCAGCCATACGGCGAAGGCTCGCCGCGATAATCAAAGCCCGTCCAGACGAATCCGCCAGAGATGTAAGGCCGCGCGCTGACAAAGCGCCACCAGCCTTCCGCCGACGCGCGCCCCGTCGTCGTGTAAGGGTCATAAGAACCGACTGTGCCTTTCGCCGGATCGGTGACATACGCGCCACGCGTACTGACCGCGCTGACATTTTCGGTCCCGAGAATGGCGATCTTCGGATTCTTCTGATGCCACGCTTCGGCTTGCGGGTCGGCGTAGTTGTAACCCATCACATCGCACACAACTAAGCCGCCCTTGCCCATGTAATCTCCGGCGGGCGGCGGCGCGATGGAAATTGGCCGCGAATTATCAAGCGTCAGCGCGTGTTGTTTCATCCGCGTCAGAATCTTCAATCCTGTCTCTGAAATCGAAATGCTTTCTTCGTTGCCCATTGACCAGATGAAGACGCTCGGATGATTGCGGTCGCGGCGAATCATGTTTTCAAACTGCGCCAGACCTTCGGGATTCGATGAAAGCATGCGCGTCTCGTCAAGAATCAGCATGCCAAGTTCGTCGCACGCGTCGAGCAGCTCCGGTGTCGGCGGATTGTGCGACGTGCGAATTGCGTTGCAGCCCATCTCTTGCAATTTGCGGATGCGGAACCGTTGCACGGCATCGGGCAACGCGACGCCAAGCCCCGCGTGGTCTTGGTGGTTGCACGTGCCTTTGATCTTGACCGACTTGCCGTTGAGGAAGAATCCGTTGTCGGGGTCGAATTTCAAATCACGAATGCCGAAGCGC
>JAEUQN010000027.1:28297-54770 GCA_016789725.1 Blastocatellia bacterium
CCTTTGATCTTGACCGACTTGCCGTTGAGGAAGAATCCGTTGTCGGGATCGAATTTCAAATCACGAATGCCGAAGCGCGTTTCATAGCGGTCGGTGATAGCGCCTTGTGATTCGACTTCGGTGATGACGCGATAAAGGTTGCGCTCTTCAAGCGACCACAGCGCGGGTTGTCTGACAGCGAGTTGCTGTTCGTACGTGTGTTCATCAAAGCTGGCGATACTTGACGGCGTACTCGCAGCCTTGCCGACTTGTTTGCCCGTCGGATCAAGCAGCGTTGAGATGACACGTATGTTCACCGCGTCTTTGGAATGATTCTCAATCTCAGTGCGGATGGATACGGTCGCTTGCCCTGGCTGAATTTTTGCCGTCGCCAGAGTGCCCCACTTTTTCACATGCACGGGAGCGGTTTTGACCAACCAGACGTGGCGATAAATTCCCGCGCCTTCATAAAACCAACCGTCGCTGTTCGTCGCGTCTACGCGCACGAGCACGGTGTTCGGACGATCCGCATAAACAAAGTCCGTCACATCAAAACTGAACGGATCATATCCGCCGCTGTGCCGCCCGATGTAATACCCGTTCACCACCACCATCGTCTCGCGGTACGCGCCGTCGAATTCCAGCGAGATGCGTTTGCCTGCATCGGCTGCGGGCAATTCAAACACGCGGCGATACCAGCCGACGCTGGTGTCAGGGTAATCGCGTCCGACGGGATAAGAACCTTTGCTCGTCAAATTCGGATCGTTCTTGAACGGCAATCCAATCACCCAATCGTGCGGCAAATCTACGGGCGTCCACGCGCTGTCATCGAAAGCCAGGTGACTAGGCGCGAGAAATTCGCCGGTCTTTTGGAATCCGCCGGAACGTCCCAACCCAAAACCAAAATCCTTCTTCGCATCATTCGCGTGGCCGAAATGAAAGCGCCAGCCGAAATCGAGCAACAAGCGTTCGCGCAACGCGGACTGTGACGAAGTGCTTTGCGGTAAATTCTCACTCACGGTAGCCGGAACCGAGCCAGCCGTTTCAGGCAGTCCGACAGCGGCTGCGACGGGAAGGGCCAGACTGCTTTTCAAAACATCACGCCGAGAAATATGCTTCATTGCAATTCCTTTGTTTTGATGATGGCTTCACAGGCCCGCACGGCCAGCGCGACACTTGTCAGCGTTGGATTGCAGGTTGTCGCGGTCGGAATCACGCCATTGCCGCCGACATACAAATTGCGCAAGCCCCAGACACGCGAGTGCGAATCACAAACGGACGTGCTGTCCGCCGTCGCGCCCATCCGAATGGTGCCTTGATAGTGCAGCGAAGTTCCCGGCGGCACGAGCAACGGTTCATCGCTGAACACAGGCTTGCCGAGCGCAGCCGTCGCCCGTGCCTGTTCGCGCATCGCCTCAGTCATTGCGGCCTGATCGGCTTCGGTCAATTCATAGTGAATCCGCATTTTCGGCATCCCGATCCAATCAGTTTCGGTGTCGGAAAATGTGACGCAATCGGCGAAGCGAATTTCTTTCTGACACGACCAGCCTGTACCGACGACGTGTTTGGCTTCGGTTGCTGCGCCGCCATCGAGCGCGACCGGAGAAATATCCAAGTGCATCACCTGTGCGTGAAAGGGATGCGAGGGTGCGTGAAAAGGAATCTGAAAGACGCCAATTGTGTTGTCGGGCGAGCGATAATGCGAAGCCTGTTTTGTCACCATTTGCTCATCCAGCGCGACTGCCGCAAAGCTCCACAAATGATCGTTCAGATAATGCCCTAGCGCACGCGGACGAATGCCGGAAGCCCACAGCAGTTGCGGTGTGCGCAAGGCATCCGCCGCAACGATGACAATTTTTGCGTTAATTTCTTGGGGCGCGCCTGAAGGCAAATGCTCCAGCATTGCGCCCGTGATTTGATCGCCTTTTACCACCAAGCGGCGGCAAATCGTTTCTGAACGCAGCGTAAAATTGGGCGATAAAATCAAATCGCCCAGAATCGTATCCGCGCCCGTCCAAATGCGTTCGCCGTCGGACGTGACTGCGCATGCCAACGGCATCGGACGCACTTTGCGATCTTCCGGCAAGATATCATCAAACAACGCGCTGAGCGTTTGCTGAATCGCCTGTCCTTCTACCGAAACTGGAAACACACCGCTCGACACACGCAACAACGCTTCGGCTTTGGTTAACGCAGCATCGAGTTCGGGGGCAGGAATGAACGGCACGCGCTCCGCATTGCCGGGGCGCGGGCAAGCGCATGTCCAATGCGCACCCATCCCGCCGACATTGCTCGACATCGCGGCGGCGGGCATGCCGCTTGCGTTCAGTTCCAATTCATCCAGCGTAATCAGGTGCGTTCCCGGCCTTGCGAGCTTGGCGCGTTGCCCGTTCATCGTCTGCGCGCGTGCGTGAATTGAAAGGTTTTCATATTCGTATTGCGCCAAGCCTTGCGAACGAATTTGCGCGGCGTTGCGTTCGTTGGCGTCAGGCAAAGTTTTTAGATTCATTCCCGCTCGGCGGGTAAGTTGTGGCCCCAAATCCGTCATCAGAATTTTTGCGTGCGGCGATTGCTCCGCCAGCAAGCGCGCAAACGTCGCGCCGACCGGGCCGCTGCCGACGATCAGAATGTCTGTTTGTGATGGAGCAAACGGCATTGGCTAATTTGCGAGAGTTAGGGTTTTGGTGTCGCGCGTAATTGAAGGAAACGGCAGATAAGAAATCCGTAGTTGTTCCATCAACTCAATCTTGTGGTCGCCACTGGATAAGCCCCCGTTACGTTGTACGATCAACATTGCCACTTCGCCCATTTCCCACCGCTCTTCGATTTCGGTTTCCATCTGTTCCAGCGTCCACGTTCGCCCGCGCACCGAAAACAAAACCTGTTCGTGCGGGATCGTTTCGCCGTCTACGGTGATGCCGATGTCCTCGACCATCGAAAGCCCCAAGCCCCGGTAATAGGGCAGCCGTGCGCCGAATTGAAAGCCGGTGACTGCACCATTCTCGACGACGTTTTGCAAACCTTCTTCGCAAATCATGTATTTATCGAACATCGTTATGCTCCTTCTCCCAACAACCGCTGAAACATCACGTGCTGACGGCGCACCTGCTCGACGCTGTCTACTTCCTGCACGTCCTGAATGTGACGATTGCCTTCGTACTCGCTCGACAAATAGCCATCGTAACCGCCTTCGATCAGCAAGGGAATAATTTGATTATAAGGAATGCTGTACTCAGTGTAATCGTCCTGCATCTCGTAAAACTTGGCGTGAATGTGAAAGATGCGCGGCATGTGTTCGAGCAGGCGTTTCGGGTTCGACCAGATTTGATGGCGCGCGCTTTCAGCCATGCCGATTTCGAGCGGCGTCGCGCCCATTTCGCGCACGTTGCCAACGATGTATTCGGCAAAGATGCGTTGCTCATACGAATCGCAAATATAATCGGCAATGTGCGGTCGCACGCCCAGTCGCAAAAAGCGTTCGCGCTGCACGCGCGGATAGCGCGATGTGAACATGCCGAAGTCGGGAATGAAGCCGTAATGTTTCGTACACGTTCGATCCATCACTTCGAGGTGGCGCAAAATCCACGATTGATCGAAGTGAAAAGGCGAATGCACTTCGATGCCCATTTTGATGTCGAGTTCTTCGGCGTATGGGATGGCTTTTTCGATCACGTCGGGCGACGCGCTGACGAGGATGCGTACGACTTTGCAGCCGAGTCGCTGGGCGAATTTCAAATCTCGAAGCACCGATTCAAGCTGTTCTTCCGCCGTCAGCAAACGATGCTTGTAACGCTTCGTATCCAGAAACATATCGTGGCACACGGGCGTTGTGCCGTATTTGTCCATCCAGCCGAACCATTGGGCGACGAACTCGTCGGTGAGTTTGGGGAAACCGGGAACCATTTGCTCGCCGATGATCTCAATTCCCTTTGCGCCGATTTCAGCGGCTTTGGCGATGCACTGTTCGAGCGTCAGTTGGCGCAGGAAATATTCCTCCTGAAAGCTGTACAAACTGACGCCGCGCTTGATGTTGTGTTTTGTCATTGTGCCTCCGTTGCATTACTGCGCGAGAGCAGAAAACTAATCACTGATACCGTCAGGCAAATCCCGCCAAACGTAGCGACGGCGGGCAACAATCCGCCGGTGACGCCACGAAACAACGAAACGATCAACGGGCTGATGAATTGTCCGATGAAAAAGCTGGTTGACCACAACCCCATCCCGCGCCCGCGATGTTCCATTGGCAATGAGCTGAGCGCCCATGCCACCAAACACGGAATCGTCATTCCTGCCGCGACTTGCTGAAAAAACGCCATCGTTGCGCACAAGCGATAATCGCGCGACAAGCCAATGCCGAGCAGGCCAATCCCCATCAGCAAAAATACCATTGCCAATTGAAACGGCGTCGAATGTTTGGCGTTGCGTTTGAAGATCAGCGCGCCAATCGGAACGCCAATACTGGCAATGCCGCTGATGCGTCCGATCAAGGCTTGATCCATCACGCCGATTTCGCGCAGCACCAGGGAGAACTGAATCACCTGCACGAAATAAATGATCGAAGCCCCCAGCGTCACGCCACAAAAAATCAGCACGATTTTCCACGGAAACGGCATCCCCGTCGCCATTGTTTCTGCTGTCGTGCGGCGTTCCGGTTCCCACAGATGAAAGAAGCCGAACAGCAAAATCGGAAACGTGAGCGCGTACAAGGCAAACGGCCATTGCCAGCCAAGCGCAGCCAGTTGCCCACTGCTCGCCAACAACACCGTGCCGAGAAACGGGCCAACAATGCCTTGCACCATCAACCATTTGTGCTGCTCTTCTTTGGCAAAATAATCGGCGAGCAGCGCGTTGCCAATCGTGAGGATGAACGCTTCGGCGATGCCTAACAAAATACGTCCGGCGAGGACAGCCTGAAAGCTTTGCAAAACGAACGGCGCAATGCCTGCACAGCCGTATAACAACATCGCCCCTAAAATCAGATTGCGCCGTCCAAAGCGATCCGTCAGCCAACCCGCGATGCCGCCGAAAATCGCCAGAAACAGCGCGGGCACGACCAATAGCAGCGGCACGACCGTATTCGCATTCGGCACGTCTTTGAAATGATCCAGCAACGTCGGCAACGCAGGCGCAAGCGCAATGATCGCCAAAATCGGCAGGAACATCGTCAGGATCAACACCCACGCCTGCGGCGCTCCGGCTTTGCGTGTGGTTGGTTGCATCGGGAGAGTTTCAGTGGTGGCATTCATAGGGGCGTTCGTTGTCAATCAGGCTTGGCTAACTCGCTGGTCAATTGCGCCGAAGAGCGAATGACCGTCCGCATCGAAAACTTCCATGCGCACCACATCACCGAACTTCATGAAACTTGTTTTTGTTGCGCCTTTGTCCAGCAGTTCGATCACGCGGCGCTCGCTGATGCAGGCGGAACCGACGTTGCGGTCAGCGTTAGAAACCGTGCCGGAACCAATGATCGTTCCGGCACGCAGTCGCCGTGTTTTTGCTGCGTGCGCAATCAATTCATGAAAACTGAAATTCATCTCACACCCGTTTGGATGTCCAAACCACGCGCCATTCCATTCGATATTGAGCGGCAGGTGAATCCGCCCATCACGCCAGGCTGCACCGAGTTCATCTGGCGTAACAGCAACGGGCGCAAAACTGGAAGCAGGTTTCGCCTGAAAAAATCCGAAGCCCGTTTTCATCTCGCGCGGGCCAAATCCGCGCAAGCTCCAATCATTAATTTGCACGATGAGTTTGATATGCGAAGCCGCATCTTCCGGCGTGCAACCCATCGGCACATCGTCCACGATCACGCCGTATTCGCCTTCAAAATCAATGCCATGCTCTTCGCTCACAAACGGCACAACATCACACGCACCGAGGAAGTCGTCAGAGCCGCCCTGATACATCAACGGTATCGTTTCAAAGTCCGGCATCGGAGGCAGGTTGAAGGCTTTTTCCATCAGCCTTCCGTGATTCAGGAAAGCCGAGCCGTCACACCATTGATACGCGCGCGGGAGCGGTGCGGCGACCGACTTGGCATCGAAAGCAAAAGCGTCGCGTGCCTTGCCTGCATTAAGTTCCGCCGCGAGCGCTTGCAGTTGCGGTTCGCAATTGGCCCAATCATCCAACGCCGCTTGCATCGTCGCCGCGATGAACTGTGCGCTGACTGCTTGTGTCAAATCGCGCGACACGACGATCAACGCTCCATCCCGGCTGCCATCTTTCAGCGTAGCGAGTTTCATGCACCGAATTCTTTATAAAAATCTACGTCCCATTCAATCTCGCCCTGCATAAACGGCGGTGGCGTTTGCATCCAGATCATCGTGCCGAAACGAAACTCCCATTCGCGCGGAACCCAGTTGTCATCCAGGTAATCGGTGTCTGTGCCGTATTCGGCTTCGCCACCAGCCGGGCATTTCCAGTACGAAAACAACGCCGAAGAAATACGATGGCGGCCTGTGCCTAAAAATCCTGGCTCATAGCCTTTGCTCATCAGGATGTTCGCGCCAATCATCAATTCATCAATATCTTCGACGCCGAAATTGCAATGATGAAAGCGCGGGAATCCGCCGATGCCAGGCGTTTTGCAATCCATCACAAAGAAATTGTGATGTTCGAGCGCTCCGTCGCATCGCATGTAAATCCCAATGCCTTTTTGATGGTCGCTCACACGAAAGTTCAATCGTTCACGGAAAAACCTGGCCGTCGTGTGATAGTCAACCGCAGCGAAAACAATATGGTTGAGGGTTTTTGGCAAAGCCCGTTTGCGCCACTTACGAAATTGATTCATACGATTGACGTTCCCCGGCGAATTGATGGGATCGGGCGCGGTAACCACTTTCTTGCGGTTGAAAACTTTCAAGCCAAGAGCCATCCCGCAATCGGTCAGGAAATGGGCTACGCCGTCGCCATCGCGGATGATTTCGCGGTCGCGGGACAAATCGTTGACCAAACGATCCAGGCTGGCTTCGGTGTCTACGCCCCAGATGGTTTCTTTGACACCAGTGCCGACGTATTTGGATTCGGGAATCGAAGCGTCGCTGAGATGACGCAAGATGACGTTTGAGCCTTCTTCAAGTTTGAAGTGGCTTTCGTGCTCGTTGCGGTCAAGCAAGGGTAAACCAAAGTCTTCAAAAAATTTCGTGCTGGCGGTTAAGTCTTCAACGCCGTAAAGTGCAGTTTCGACTCCTACGATTGGCATAGTTAGATTCTCTCCTTGATGCAAACATTTCGTTGCGTCCCCAAGCCTGTGATCGTACTTTCGACCACGTCGCCTTCCTGCAAAAATCGTTTGTAATGCGTGCCGTTGCCGGCGGGCGAGCCGGTGCAAATCACATCGCCCGGCCATAATTCGACGAGGCCAGACAGATATTCGATCTGCCGCGCGATGTCGAAAATCATGTCCGCCGTGCTTTCGTCCTGTTTGATTTCGCCATTGAGTTTCAGCGTGAGTTGCAGGTTCTGAGGATCAGGCACAAAGGCCGCAGGCACTAAATATGGGCCAAACGGCAAATACGTCGGCGAGCCTTTCGCCGCAACCCAGTCGCTGCCCATCGCTTTGACGGCATCGCGGCGAAAGACGTGATCACGGTTCGTGATGTCATTCACGATGGCATAGCCCGCGACATAATTCAGCGCATCGGCTTTTGTAACGTGACGCGCTTTGCGACCGATGATGACGCCGAGTTCGAGTTCCCAATCGGGCGCTTTGGCGTGCGGCGGCAACACGATGTTGTCATACGCGCCAGTCACGACGGAAACGGGTTTTGAGAACATATACGGAAAGCCATTCGCCGCGCGATCATCCATCATTTTCGTCGCCCACGCGCGTCGCTCTTCCGTCGTCATATTTTCGCTCGCCGGGCCGCCGCCTTCATCCACGATTAAGTCAATGACGTGTTTTTTGTAATTGGCGCCGGAACAAAACACCTGGCGCGGCAGGTTCACTGGCGGAAGAGTTTTTAGCGATTGCAGTGAAATAGGCGTTTCTGTGACGACGGACAGTTGCTCCAGCAGCGCGGCAAAATTTGTGTCCCAGTTTTCCAATAACGAAAGGATTGAATCGGCTCCAATCAGGCCGGAAAAAGCCCGCAACGGGAGCACTTGCTGGTCCATCACGACGGCAGGAAATGGCGAGTAACCCGCGTGAGAAAAGGTACCCAGTGCAAATTGAGTTGCCATAATTTTGTCCGGTTATTTCGCGCGTTTGGCAACAAACTCTTCGGTCGCAAAATCGCCGACCTTACGCGTGAATTTGATTTCGTCTCCGCTGACTTTGCCTTTGTATTCAATGCGAATGGGCATGTCTTCGAACTTGATGTTCTCGACAAACGTGATGTCATCGCCTGAAATCTTGCCTTCGGTAATTTCGACTTCACCAAATTGCGAAGCGGATTTACCTGTCAACTTATCGCCCTCGGCTTTGAAGTTGTAGGTGTAGGCCAGATCGCCAATTTGGGTGCTAATCGTGGTGGTCCATTTACCGGTGGGGTCGGCGGCAAAAGCCGTCACAATTGCCACCAGCACGAAAGAAATTGCGCATAGGGATTTACCACACTGCTTCATTTTAGCTCCTCGAAAAGCGTGCCATGGCCCGCAGGCCTGGCGCGCGAATAGATTTTTTTCTGTTGTTGCGTTCTGCTCAGCACTCTCTGCCAATGGTCGCCCCGGAAAAACAGGAAAGTCGGCGGTGCAACCTTAACAATGAGAGATTATTTCGTTTAGGAATTTACAAGCTGTTTGAGCATGTATCACGCTTCTCATAATCTGAAAAATCGCTTATTGTGATACCTATCTATCGCCGTCGCGGATACCAGAGAATCGAATATGGATTTACGTGGTCTTGATCTGAATTTGCTTGTCGTGCTGGATGCTTTGTTGACCGAAAAGAACGTCACGCGCGCAGGCAAACGCATTCACCTGAGCCAGTCCGCCACCAGTGGCGCATTGGCGCGGCTACGCGTTTTTTTCCGCGATGAACTATTGATTCAGACGGGCCGCTCAATGTTGCTCACGCCCCTGGCGCAGAGCCTGATGAAGCCGCTCCGCGACATCATGTTACAAGTGCAAGCGACCGTTGCCGCCACAGCAGAATTTGATCCGGCGACGGCGGAGCGCAAGTTCTCAATCATGGGATCAGATTATGCGATGACGGTTTTGATGACAGAGGTGTTGCGACAGGTTGAACGCGAAGCTCCAGGCATCAAAGTGGACATGCATCAGACCAGTCGCAGGCACGAGGATTTATTGAATCGCGGAGAGATAGATTTTCTGCTGATGCCTGACATTTTCACGTCAAAAGATCACCCGAAAGAAACCCTGTTTGAGGACACGCACACGTGTGTGGTCTGGACCGAAAATGCGCGGGTCGGCACCAGCATTTCTTTTGAGCAATACCTGGCAATGGGACATGTCAGCATGGCGTTTGACGATGCGCGCAACCCCAGCTTTGAAGAATGGTTTCTCAAGAATTATGGCTTTGTGCGCCGGATTGAAGTGCTGGTCCCGGCCTTTACACTGGTGCCGACAATGGTGGTCGGCACCAATCGGATTGCAACGATGCACACGCGCCTGGCTCAGCTTTATGCTCAGTATTTGCCGTTGCGGTTGGTGCCGTTTCCGATTGCCATCCCAACGCTGACCGAAACCTTACAATGGCATCGGTATCAGGACCTTGATCCGGGGTGTCTCTGGCTACGTGGAATTTTGAGGAAGACTGCTGCCAAGCTGGGGCCGATTCAGCCCCCAGCTCACAACGCGAAGCCAAAGCCTCGCTCTCCAAGACCGGAGCCGCGCGGCATTTAGCCCCGCTCCCAAGTCAACCTTGCCCATTTTACAACTCAGTGCAGATACCCTCCGCCATCGCACAGAATCATTTGCCCTGTAATCATCTCGGCATCATCACTGGCGAGAAACGCAATCAATCCTGCCAGGTGTTCCGGTTTGCCACGTTTTTTGATCGCTTGATTGTTCATCACACGATTGAACGCTTCTTCGCTTGAATGCGTCATCGTGCCTTCAGTAGCGATCATCCCCGGCGCGACGGCATTCACGCAAATGTTGTCATCGCCCATTTCTTTCGCCATCACGCGCGTCATTCCCATCACCGCGCCTTTCGCTGCGACATAGGCCATCTGCCCCGGATTCGCCAGAAAATAGGTGCGCGATGCAACATTGATCAGCCGTCCGTTCTGACTCTTTTTCAGCATCGGATAGATGGCTTTGGAAACCAGGAAGTATCCAATGTAATTGACTTGCACAAAGCGATTGACCTCTTCATACGACAGTTCGTGCCACGGCGTTTTGCCGGAGAGGATGCCTGCATTGTTGACGAGAATATCTACGTGATCGTGGCGCGCGGCAATCGCAGCGACAGCCTTGGCAATTTGCTCTTCGCTGGTCACATCGCAAATTTCAGCATTGGCCTGTCCGCCCGCCGCACGAATTTCGTTCACCGTTTCTGACGCATCTTTGAGGTCAAGGATTTCGACGATTGCCCCTTCTGCCGCCAGCCGCACCGCAGCAGCCTTCCCCATCCCGGTCGCCGCACCGGAAACAACCGCAATACGATCTTTCAATCGGCTCATGTGCTTTCTCCTGATCTAGTTTGGATTCGTTAATTCGCGCTGCAATCGCTTCATCTCACCGTGAACGGCATGCAATGACATCAGCGCGTGCAACGGATGTGCGCCCGCATTGACGATGCGCCCGGCGTTATCGCTGACCTTGACGGTTGTGCCGACTTCGGCAATCGCACGCGCCGCATCAACCGCATCACCGGTCAGATCGTACTCGGCAATGACGCCATCAAATTCCGTCAGCAAGCGACGACGTAAAGCGGAATCGTGACGCACATCAAACAACAGCTTGTTCAGGTTGTACGCCTCAGCAGGCGGATGCACGTAAAATTGGTAGCCGCCCTCTTTGAATTGCAAGCCGCCGTATTGTGGCAATTCGGCCTTTGCTGCTGCGGCCTTCTCACGCGCTGGCAGGAAGCGCATCATCGCGTGTCCGTGATGCCACGTTGGCGTGTATTGAATCAGCTCGCCGGGTTGGTTCCCAATGGCACCAAGCAAGATTGCCCACGGCAGCAACTCGGTGTTTCCGGTTGCGTCAAGCTGCTCGACGGTCAAATCCAGTACGGCATTTATGTTGCCCTTTTCCAGTTCCTGAATCACCCAATAGTCGAAATCAAATTCCGGTTGCGGATACTTCCACGTGCCGGGGTAATGCGACATTCCGCCGCTGGCAATAATTGCCACGCGTTCGGGGCGCTCAGCGATGATTTCTGCAATGGCGCGCCCCAAGGCCGCACAGCGTTTTGGGCTGGGCAGTGGCGGCAAATAGACATTGGTATGAAATGGCACGACTGGAATGGAGCGGCCTCCAATGACAAATTCAAACGGGACTGCAAACGTATGGCCCAGAATCGCATCTTCAGAATACGCAAGGTCGAAATCTTTGCCGACCAGTTTGGACAGTAAATCTTCCGCCATTTCACGATGAATCGGCAGGTCATATTGGCGTCCGGCAAATTCAGCGACGGCACGATTCCCGGCGACGATAGCGAACGTCGGATTGCACGACATCGAAAACGTTTCGAGGTGATCGCTGCCCAAAAAGATAATGACGTCCGGCTTTGTTTCATCGAGCAGTTTGCCCAGTTCCCGCATCCCGGCAATACTGGCATCTAGTTGCGCGTGGTCTTCGTCTGGTGGATACGTGAATAATTGCGGTGCGTGGCAGGTGGCCATCGCAGCTACCATTTCGCCCATGATTGCTCCTGATTTTATGAACCATGATCCCAGAGCCGGCTGAGGTGGATTGACCCGATTCTCATGATTATTTTACCAATCAGGTTTATCTTGTTCATCCTGTCTACGACTTCTCTCAGCGCTCTCTGTTCTTCGTGATTTTCGCTTTTAGCGTTTCACTTTTTCAAATGAAAGGTGTTTGGAAAAGAACGGCATCGTTTTAGTCTGCAAACGCTCGGCAATGCGATTCAGGTGATCGCCGTCATAGCTTTCATAGAAATGCGCGATGCCATAATCGGTAAGCACTTGATCCAATTGTTTCGTTGCGCCTGAAATGCTGACATCCTTGGTTCCAGCATCCATACCGATGGCTTTCAGCTTCTTCAAATTCGGGATGTACTGATGAATCATCGCCAGCGTAGCATTTGCGTGTTGACGCGCCAGAATATCCGGCACGACTTCGCCATCCTTAAAGGGCAGATCAATGTAAAACGGTGGATTTTTTGGGTTTGGAGACCACGCTGCCGCCGAAGCAAGCATGGCTACGGCGAAGAAGTTTTGCGTTTTCAGCTCTTCGTCGGTTTTTACGGCTTCGATCTTTTTCATCATATCTTTCATCGCGGGATTGCTGCGCCCCGGCTCCATACAACAAGGGCTGAGCGCATAGATGCTCGAAAATACCCCCGTGCTTTTCATCCCCAACCGCATCGTGCCGTAGCCGCCCATCGAATGGCCGGCGAGGCCGCGACTTTCCGGTTGTGCCAACGTTCGGTAATGCGAGTCAATATAGGTAACCAACTCTTTGCTTACGAACGTTTCCCAATCGCCGACCGTGACCGAGTTGGAATACATGCTCCCCTTGAAGCGCGTCAAGGCGTTCGGCATCACAACGATCATTTCGCGCGTCGTGCTATCAGCAAACGTTTTGTTCAGCACGTCCGGCAAATTGATCCAATGCTTGACGCCGCCCACGCCAAACCAGAGCGCATCGCTGTCAGTGAAGCCGTGCAGCAGATACACAACCGGATAGCGCCGGTTCTTTTCAGTTTTGTAGCTTGGTGGCAGATAGATCGAAACATCTCGCTCTGGCGCATTGCCATCCAAATTGCCCTCCAGCGATTTGCTATGCACTTTGATGCGTTCGACCGTGCCTGGTTTGGTTTGTCCGCTGACGGGCAATGGGGCCAGCAACAAGCCGCTGATGACAATAAACACGATGCTTCTTAACAAAGAGGCAAAGAACTTTTGCATGCGGGTCGTCCTTTCTGGCTGGATGGTTATCTCTTGTAGAACTGGTCGAGGAACTCGTACCGTGCGCGATGCTTGTCAGCCTCGGCACGCGTGTTCACATCAATAATCAGGCGTTGACCTTCCGCAAACTTCGGCCAGTTCGGCAAGCCTTTGCTGTTTGGATTGCCCGTCTTGATGAAGTTGGCGAAGTATTCCTGCATCGTCTTCGAGACTTTGTAATCGTCCGGCGTCCACGCATAGACTTTGTTCGAGTCCAGATTGCCCATCGCATATTCGATTTCGGCGGAATGCACGGCTCCGCGTGAAGCTGGGCGCGGAGGAGCATTGCTGGGTTGTGGATTGCGAATGACGCCGCCTGCCAGCCCCGCTTGCGCATTGCCCATTTCAGGGCGCATCGGTGGGCGAGGGCGTTCGTAGCGATAGTAATATGTCGGTTTGCCGCCCGTCTTCGTTGCCACATCCGTCCATTTCCAGGTGCTGTAGCTAATGAAGCGGTCGCTCGCCAAATCCTGCGCGGCGTCCAGCACTTCGGTTTCATTCGTGGCCGGATAGAGTTTGAAAACCTCGTCCCCCTTGCCGGGATACAATCGTTCCAGCGCCTTGCGGTAATTTTCGACCGTCGGCGTTTCGCGTCCCAGCACGCCAAAATAACCGGACTCGGCTGAATTCACGCCCGCCAGCAAAGGCACGCGCGCCTGCTCCCCAGCCGCGAAAATCGCAAACGGAGATTTCGGAAAGAACCAACCATCAATTGTTGGCGAAAAGCGCGGCAATCCTTGTTTTGCAGTGCTTTCGAGCAATTGATCCCCAGGCATTGCACGCAATTCGGCTAACGATTTTTTGCCAACCATCTCGCCAAATTTTACGCCTGCTTGTTCGCCTTCTATTAACGGAACGGCGGACAGCGCGCCCATAACCGAACCGCTTTCGCCAATCGCGCCCGCAATCAGATTTTTCGAGAGCGGCGAGGCCATTTGCGCGCTGACCGAAATCGAACCAGCCGACTCACCCGCAATCGTGACGCGCTTTGGGTCACCGCCAAACGCCGCGATGTTTTGCTGTACCCATTTCAGCGCCGCGTGTTGATCAAGCAAGCCGTAATTACCTGAAGCTTTGTGCGGGGATTCTTTGGTCAATTCAGGATGCGCCATAAAGCCAAACACGCCGAGGCGGTAATTGACCGTGACGGCGACGATGCCTTTCGCCGCCATACTCGCACCGTCGTAACGCGGCTCGGAACCATCGCCTGCCATGAAACCGCCGCCGTAAAAGTACACAAGCACGGGCAGCTTCTCGCGTCCCGATTTGGCGGGCGTCCAAACGTTCAGATGCAAGCAGTCTTCGCTCATCCCATTCGCGCGAAAATTCATATCACCAAACACATTGCGCTGCATGCAACGCGCGCCGAACTTCTTGGCATCGCGCACACCTGACCAGTTCTGGACGGGTTGTGGCGGTTTCCAGCGCGCGTCCCCGACGGGAGGCGCGCCGAACGGAATGCCTTTGAAACTGCGCACGCCATTGTCGGGCGCGCCTTCCAATGTACCGTTGGCAATTTTGACGCGATCCTGCGCGTTGACGGTGGCAATCAAAGCCATCAGAAACAGAAAAATTGTTCGGGAATAAAAGAGGTGCATTTTGAATGTCATAGATGGAATCCTAATCTGAACTATTCATCAATATACTCGACGCCCAACTCTTTGAGCTTGGCGCGCAAGCCGTAAAAATCTACACCAAACTCTCCGGCTTTCAATTTTGCGCGAGAGTTGGCTTCTTTCTCCAGACGCCTCTGTCCAAGCTGCGCGACTTGCGCCGCAAGTTCGCGTTGAATCACGACCACACCATCCAGATCGCCCACGATCACGTCGCCCGGACGCACAATCGCGCCCGCGCAAACGACCTCAATGTTCACGGACCCCGGCGTAGCCTTCACCGTACCTTGTGCGGAAATAGCTTTTGACCAAACGGGAAAATCCATTGCGGTCAAATCGGCGACATCGCGCACACCCGCATCAATAATCAAACCGCGAATGCCGTGCGCCTGGCACGACGTCGCCAGCAATTCACCGAACATGCCATCGGTTGATTCCGAAGTCGTCGTGACCACCAGCACATCGCCCGGCTGACAAATTTCAACTGCTGCGTGAATCATCAGATTATCGCCGGGCTGACAGGAAACTGTAACAGCAGAGCCAGCCACTTTGGCCGCTGGATAAATCGGGCGCAGATACGGATTCAATAATCCTGTACGTCCTTGCGCCTCATGAATCGTGGCGACGCCTTGTTCGCCGAGCAGTTGGATCACGTCAGCAGCGGCGCGCTGAATTGTACGAACGATCTGATGTTTCATTGGATAGTTGGGGGTAAGCAGTGAACAGTGAATCGTTAATAGAAATCCCAGGTGATGGCTATCCGCTGCAATCTACTGACTATTAACTGTTCACTACCTACTGTTTCTCAATCACTGCAATTGGTCCGTAACCTGCGGATAGACACGCTGGAACGCTTCGGCATAGACAATCGCAGGGTTGCCCGAATTACGTCCGCCTTGTGTGCCGCGCCGCTTGGCGACATCGGTGTAGTAATTCCAGAGATGCACTTGCGCATCCATGCAGTGCATCGCAGCGACTTTGGTTTCAAAGACAGGCGTGATGTCGAAGATCACATCCGGCTTAAATTCACACATCTCGGTTTGATGCGGCTCAAAATAAAAGACGGGTGGCGCACCAAGATGTTTGTGGGAGCTTGGGTAGCCCATCGCCTGCGCATAGACGCGCGTATTCATCGTCAGTTTAGAAGTCTCGACGTGATCGCCATTGTACGGATCAATCGGTGTATGCGTGAGGACAACCGTCGGCTGGAAGCGGCGAAATTCCTGCACGAGTTCTTCGGTCAATTCCGGCGTGACGCCGAGCGGATAATCGCCGACGTCAAAGCAGCGAATTTCCGCTCCTAATGTTTCTGCAGCTTTGATCGCTTCGGCGTGGCGAATTTCTTTGACCTTCTCAATCGTCATCCCCTCTTTCTTCCAAAGCCCCTGTGACTCGCCGCGTTCGCCGTACGACAAACACAACACGCGCGCGCGTGCGCCCCGTGCCGCGTACGAAGCGATGATGCCCCCCGCACGCCAAACAAAATCGGCGGCATGCGCGCTGACCACCAGCAATCGTTCATTCGTTAAATTCTGAGGTAGTGAATCCATAACAAGTTTAGTGAATCAGACGCGCCGGAATGGTCGCCGCCATGTGATTGATCTCCTGGCCTGTGAACCCGGCATCCAGTAAACGTTGTGCGAACTCCGCGAAGCCTGCGGCAACGGGCGGATTCGTCTTCTGCCCCAAATCCGTAGCCAGCATCGTGCGCTCCACGCCAACCGCACGAATATTAGCGAACACGGTTTCCCACGTACATTTGTTCGTGTGATACGTCGTAAAGCAATGCTCAATAATCGCACCGGCATCGGCCAGCTCGATTTGTTCCTCGGCGGTCAAGTTCTGCGAGGGAAATTCTGCGTGCGTGACAATGATGCGCTGAACGCCACAGCCTTTTGCCGCTCGCACCAGCGGAAAGATTTCATGCCGTCCCAAATGCCCAGTCGCCAAAATCATGTCGTGCTTGGCAATCAATTCCAAACATTGCTGCGCATCCTCGCTGATGTTACCGACGGTATCCAGCACGGTCATCGGTGGGCGCGTAATCCCTGCCGCCGCGATTTCGCGTTGGATTTTCGCCCAAAATGGTAGCTTGTCGCTACCGCCGTCCAATCGCCCAGCGGTTTCATTGGCAGCATCCACGGTCGGGAACCAGACGATTTTATTGCCCGAACGCCCGGCGATTTCAAGCGCGACCGGATTCAATCCGCCCACACTGTGATTGAGCGTGATCGCGCCGTAAGCTTCGATGCCCGGCACCGCTTTCGTCACAACCGCCGCGCGTTCCGCCGTCGGAATATAATGCGATTTCAGCACGAAACCTTTCAGCCCGTGGGCGAGAAATTCTTTAGCTAAATCCAGATCGTCAATGCGGCGCTCAATCACGTCGGGGGCGACGTGAACCTGCAAATCGTACGCGCCCTGAATCGCTTCCCAGGCGGCCTCCGAAACAGACAAACTCTCAACAGCGGTCTCTGTCATGATAGTTTTCCAGTTAAATGAAGATGATTGAGAGCGGCACTATAATACGAGGCCCGCATTGGCGCAACCGCAATATAATTCAGCATCTCTAATTTTCAGATTGACAACCTTACCGCGCGCACTATACTTCGCTTCGCCATGAAAAACCAGAAGACTCGCAACTCTCTCCTCGTGGGTATTGGCACACGCATTCGGACCTTACGTCAGGATAAAAATCTGACGGTTCGGGAATTTGCCATTCGCGCCCAACTGTCGCCACGTTTTATCAATCAGATCGAAACGGGTGAAGGAAATATTTCCATAGCCCGGCTCGACCATGTGGCAGACGCGTTGGGTTGCACGTTGCCGGAATTATTGCCGCCAACGGACCGCGATCAATCCCTGCGGGCGCGCATCTGGCGATTATTGAGCGACTCTTCAGACAGTGATTTATTGGCGCTGCACGCGTGGTTGGAAAGACGCCAGAAACGTCAGCCCGGTCGCCAATTTGTTGCCCTGATCGGTTTGCGCGGAGCGGGCAAATCCACTGTCGGTCCGCTGCTTGCCAAGCGACTCAAAACGGAATTCATCGAACTCGATCACAGGGTCGAAACTGCAGCCGGAATGCCCCTCTCAGAAATCTTCCACCTGCACGGCGAAGCCTATTTTCGCCGTTTGGAAAGTGAGGCACTCAACAAGCTCTTTGCCACTTCAGCCGGATGCGTCTTTGCACCGGGCGGTTCCATTGTTAATGATGCAAAATGCTGGGAGTCAATCAAACAGCGGTGCCTGACCGTTTGGCTGCACGCAACGCCACAGGAATTTATGCGTCGGATGCTCAAAGCCGGAGAGACGCGATTGACGCAAAGCCCGACAGTCATGACCGATCTAAAAGCTCTCCTTGCGCGTCGGGAGCCATTGTATGCAGAATCGCAATTAAGCATTAAGACAACGGGCAAAAAGCCCGCCGAAATCGTTACACTAATTACGCAGACCCTCAAAGAAAATCATCCAGCCTGACCCTGTACGACTATACCTTGGGCGTGGGCGGGGCGCTCAGGTATTGCCAATTCTCTCCAGCAGTCATGCGCCCCAGCAAGACCATTTGCCCCACGTGATAGGCCACATGCGCCAACGTGCGACAGAGCGCACAATCCACCGTCATAGAATTCCCTTTGATTGAAACCATCTTTGGCAAATCGTCATTCGTCAGCTCGGCCAAAGTAATTTCAAGCTGTGACCATCCTATTGTCCAGAGGGCTTCAACTTCCTGTCGCGTGTAATGATTCTTCCCGAATTCCGCCGTGCGATCCCGCCAAGGCTTCTCGCCATCCGTGGTTAGAAAATCGGTGAAGCGGGAAAGTAAATTGCCATTCAGGTGGCAAACAATCATCGCAATGGAATTGCATTCGGAGCCGGGAAGGTAATTCAAGGCTTCGTCTGTCACCTGCATCAAAACCTGGTGGCCCAGCTTTTTGTATTTCGCCAATTCTGCTACGTATTCTTTGAGCATGTTGCGAAGCTTCCAAACCATTTGGGGCTAATAAAAAGCAATTGAATCAATGCTGCCAAAGACTTTGGCAGGCACGGGCCAAGCATACAACAGCTCCGCCCATTTCACGCGCTGCTCAATGCCTAAGCTGTACTAAATGTAATTGTGGGATGATGGTGATCCGGGTGATTGGCAAAGTGAATTCTTAGCAAAGATTTGAATTTCCATTGAGGCCAAATTAAGAAGGCGGCTTTATCTTGGTACTCAATTTCATGACCTTATTACAAGGTGCCTATTCCTGTGCCTGAGGCGTTTTTGGTACTCCACCTGAAACGCCTCTTTTTTTCCCAGACAAAACAAAAAGCAGAGCCGTCAAGCTCTGCTTTTGAAAAAAGTTTTAGTGACTTTTGATTACCATCCCCAGCGACCACGTCCGCGTCCGTAATCACTGTATTGGTTATAGGCCTGGAAAAAGCCTCGTTCAAAACCTCGACGGTAGAATTCATTGCCTTTGCGGTAATGACTGGAGTTATTGGGATCACGACGCCGATTGGTTTGTGCATCCTTGCGTCCACGATCCAGGCCATCACGAAAGCCTTTCTCCATTTGCTCTCTGGCATAACGACTATTTGAACCGTTTCCATAGCGGTCATCATATCGGTCGTTATTGCGGTCGTTGTACCGGTCGTTATTGCGGTCGTTGCGTCCCCACCGATCATCCTGCTGACGATCCCGACCGCCGCGCCCCCAATCCTGAGCAAAGCCAGAAATGCCCAAAGAAGTAACGAATACTGCTGCCAAAGCGACTGAGCCTACAATTTTTTTGATGCTATTCATAGTTTCCTCCACAGGTAATGATCGTATTGCGATCTCTTTGTTTTCACCAACGCCTCTACCTAAAGCACCTCGTGTGCCACAATCGAGGAGTTCCAGTAACACCTGTAGAATCAACATTTTCCCTATTATTTACGAATATCGGTTTCGCCTGAGGTACACGAATTGGAATAGGAACGCACGCAAATGCGCAGTACTGTTTTCCGGTCGTTTTAGTTCTTCAGGATCAGCACTTTCAAATGGGAAGCCAGCTCGCTGGAACGGTAAACGCGTTGCGTAGCTTTTTGAAAATCTGAGTCCTGCGCGTGATAAATATCAAGGAATTTATGAGGATTGCGATCAATCAACGGAAACATGGAGCTTTGCACTTGCACCATCAGGCGATGCCCTTGTTTGAAAGTATGGGCAACATCGTTAAGATTGATCGTGACTTTCGTGGGATCATTAGGTTTGAACGGTTCAGGATTCGTATAGCTGTTGCGAAACTTGCCCCGCATGACTTCCCAACGTACTAACAGTTGCTGACCATCAGGCGATACATCTATCAGCTTCACGATGAAATCGGAATCTGAACCACTGGTGGAGGCAAATAAGTTTGCCACGATGGGACCCGATAAGGTGAGGTTTTCGCTCAAGGCATCGGATTGATAGCTCAGCACGTCCGCTCGCTTCGAGGCAAAGCGTTGGTCTTCGATCATGTAACGCGTCCCACGCTCGGTCGTGATCCGGCCAGAATATGGCACCGGATCGGCGGGATCGCTGACATATTGATCGTAACCAGCGGTTTCGGTTGGGGCGTCAACCGATAGTTTGCCATTGGCGTGAAAATACAAGGCCTTTCCCTGTGTGTTGGCAGGCGGCCATTGTGGGTACGAACGCCACTCATTTGCACCAGTCGCAAAGATCGTGGCTTCCGGCAATTTCGCCTCGCCTTTATCTTTGAGGTAATAATTGAAAAACGGCAGCTCGACATTTTCCTGATACCAGGTTCCGGTCCGCGATCCGAAGCTGACGCCAGCCAATTGCTCGCCGGAACCGCTCCAGCAACCGTGACACCACGGCCCCATAATCAGGTGATTTATAATGCCGGGATTGTTTTTCTCAATTGTTTGATAGGTCTTGAGTGGACCGTACAAATCTTCGGCATCAAACCAGCCACCAACCGTTAACACAGCGGTCTTGACGTTTTTCAGGTGCGGCAAAATGTTGCGCGATTGCCAGTATTCATCGTAGGTGCCGTGTTTCACCAGATCATTCCAATACTCCACCTGGCCTTTGAAATACTTGCTTTGCGCGTTCGCTACAGAGCCGAGTTCCAGATAAAACTTGTAGCCGTCGTTAGTGCCGTAATTGAACTCTCGAAACTCCGACATGACCGGCTTCGGGCGCGGCCAGCCCAGCGCCAGATTGAAGCTGAACGCATCCATCAAAAACAAGGCACCATTGTGATGATCGTCGTCACCGATAAACCAATCGGCAATCGGCGCTTGAGGCGAAGCGGCTTTGAGCGCAGGATGCCCGGACAAAATGCCCATCGTAGTGTAAAAGCCGGGATACGAAATCCCCCACATTCCGACGCGTCCATTATTGTTTGGAATGTTTTTCAGCAGCCATTCAATCGTGTCGTAGGTATCGCTGGCTTCGTCAATATCGGTTTTGGCTTGCTTGTTCGGATTGTGCGGGCGCACATCTGAATATTTGCCCTCCGACATGTGCTTACCGCGCACATCCTGATACACCACAATGTAGCCTTCTTTCGCAAATAAAGCCGACGGGCCAATGCGGCGCGGGTAATTGTCTGCGCCGTAAGGCGGGATGCTGTACGGTGTGCGCGTCAGCAGGATCGGATATTTCTGCGACTTGTCACGCGGTGCATACACGGCGGTGAAAAGCTTCACGCCATCGCGCATCGGGATTTGATATTCGACCTTGGAATAATCAGCTTTAAGACTTGTACTTTCCTGAGAGAGAACAAATCCCGCCACACTGACAACAAGCAAAAGAACTGAACCCAGCCCGACGATTTTAATTTTTGACATGCCGATCCTTACGTTTACTTCGCCACCACCATAACCGTCCGCACACCGCCCAACTTGCGGATGCCCGATACAGCATCGCTTACATCAACGCCCTCTTTGGGAAATAGTTTGACCGCGCCATCTTTGACTTCAGAACGAACGCGGGCCGTTTCCTCTTTCGCTTCCAAAATATCTCGGATATCGCGTTGCAGTTCGGAATCGCTGCGGCCAACAAAAACTTCGCTCACACGACGACCTGCGCGCGTGGTCGTGTCTACGGTTTTGTTCCCGGCTTTTTTAGCGCCCCTGACTGTCGCATCGCTCGCATCCTGTGCCAATTCGACGGTTTTATCTTTCGTGGTATCAACAGCTTTTTCTGCGCCTTTCTTAACACTCTTCCCCGCGTTCACGGTGGTATCGCGTGCGCCTGTCACAGTGTCTTTGGCTCCATAGCCAATGCGCGGGATCAGTCCTTTTTTACGGGCGCTTTCGACTTCTTTGCCGGTCGCCGGGTATTTCAATTCCAGACTGTTGAGCAACGTCAGATCAATACGCCCGGTCTCTTCCTGCTCATTTTCTTTCTGATAGACTTTGATCGCTTCCCGCGTTTCGCTATCCAGCAATCCATTCGGCGTGTTGCGGTAATATCCACGCCGTTGTAATTCCGCCTGCACCGCCGCCACCTCTTTCTGGGTAATCACCAGTGCGGCGTCTTCCTGTGTCGCTATTGGCGGCGGCACATTTTCATTCTGCGCCAGGACGACGGCACACAGTGAAAGTGTAAACAGGGCCGCGATGATGACTCTGGGGAAATGATTGTTCATTTGTAATGCTCCTTTGTAATTCGATAATCATTCTGTAGAGAGTTGAGATAACGCTCATGGGCGGGGCAGGTCTAAACCCTCATTGTTTACGTTTTCTCTCGACTACGATGTTGTACTTGCTTAGTTTACTGTAAAGTCGGGTGCGTTGTATGCCTAAGGCTCTGGCAGCGGCTTTTTTATTGCCGCCCACACGCTCCAGCGCCGTCGTAATCACCGCGCGTTCAATGTCGTCCCACTTCATACTCGGCGGATAATAAAACTCTGGATTCAGCCCGCCGCCACGGCTTGATGTTCCGAGTTGTAAATCCACCGCTTCAATGTAGGGGCCTTTGGACAACAAAACAGCGCGTTCGATGACGTTCTGTAATTCGCGCACATTGCCCGGCCAGGCATACGAAAACAGGCGCTGATAGGCGGCCTGGGAAAAGCCTTTGAGCGTCCGCTCATACCGCTCACAAAAGCGCCGATAAAATTCTTCGATCAAAAGTTGCAAATCCTCGCCGCGTTCGCGCAGCGGTGGCACCGTAATGGTAATCGTTGAAATGCGATAGTACAGGTCCTCGCGCAGCAAACCGTTTTTGATCGCGTCGTGCAGCGAGCGATTTGTCGAACAGATCAAGCGAAAATCCACGTCGCGGCTAAACGAATCGCCCACCCGGCGATAACGACGCTCTTCTAAAACGCGAAGCAATTTGGGCTGTAAATCAATCGGCATCTCTGCCAATTCATCCAACAGCAAACTGCCTTTATGCGCCTGCCCAAACAGACCGATGCGATCCTGTGCGGCACCAGTGAAGGAACCTTTGATATACCCAAACAATTCGGATTCGATGAGTTCTTTGGGCAACGCCGAACAATTGACTTTTACGAATTCCTCTTCCGCCCGCCGCGAATGAAAATGGATCGCATTCGCAATCAGCTCTTTTCCCGTGCCGGAATCACCAATGATTAAAACGTTCGTATCCGTCTTGGCGACGTGTTCAATGGTTTCGTAAATGGTTTGCATCGCCCGCGATGAACCGATCAGGTGGGAGTATTGCTGACGTTTGGTGAAGTGCTGGCGAAGCTTGGTGGATTCGGCAATCAACCGGCTGCGTTCGAGTGCCTTTTCCACAATCAGCAGAATCTGTTCCGGCTCAAAAGGTTTTTCAAGAAAATAAAAGGCTCCCGCTTTGGTGGTTTCCACGGCTTGCGGGATGGAACCATATCCCGTGATGATGACAACCTCGGTGGCTTGTCGTTTGGCCTTCACGTTCTGTAATAATTCCAATCCGCCCAAACTCAAATCCGTAATTACCAAGTCAATGGGGTAACGATCCAGCGCGACCAGGGCGCTTTCCAGGTGATCGGCAGTTTCAACCTCGTAGCCCTCCAATCGAAACAGCCGGGACAAAGCATCTGTAATCGAAGCTTCATCATCCACAATCAAAATCCTAATGCCGTTTTTCAAGCGTTCCTCACAACTGATGCTTTAATGCTCTGCGTGGCTTCTTTCGTGCGCGCTGTCAACACGTCTATTTGCTGAATAATTTTCTCGCAAATGGCGATGCCTTCAGACACGTCGAGCGAGTCGCTGGCCAGACTTTTCTTCAGCACCGCCGCATAAAGCTTGACCCCACCGAGTTGATTTTTGAAATCATGGAGCAACTGCGAGATGAAAGCATCGGTGGCAAGAGCGTCGGAAATAATTTCAGGCGCTGGCGCTGACAACGGTTTCGTCTTAGTGTCGTTCATAGCAAGTAAATTGGAAGGGGAAATGGATGCTAACACGATTCCTTGTCGAAGCAAAAACCGCTTGTTACAATCCGATTGCCCGGCCTCACCCAAATAGAAAGATGGCTCCATGCTCTAACCAGAGGTGGCTGGCTTAAGGCTGTCACCTGAACAATGCAGGGACCTGGAACTGCATTGAGGTTGGAGGTTCAGTAGCGAGTCTGATGTTTTTTAGGAGACAAAGGAATTTAGAGGCACATGAATTCAACCACATTGCAGTATTTTGGCCGAGTCCTGTTAGTGGAAGATATGGATGACAGCCGTTTCATGTTGCGGCGCTTGTTGGAATTGGAAGGCTTTGACGTGATCGAAGCCGAGGATGGCGCATTCGCGTTAGAAGCCTTACGCAAACATTCCTGCGATGTAGTGCTGCTGGATTTGCGCTTGCCCAACATTGACGGGTTTCAGGTGACACGCGCCTTACGCGCAACCACGCAATTTCAATCTATCCCGATCATCATTTTATCGGCGCTGGATGACGAATATCACCGCACAGAAGCCCGCTCCGCCGGATGCAACGAATACCTGACCAAGCCGATTGATTTGGAACGGTTGACGATGCTGCTGAAAAAGCATATCTCGCTGGGAATGACTTCCGGGCATTAAAATTCTCGTCAAAAGAAAGACTTCTAAGAATTTAAGCTGTTGTTTTAATTCTCATGTACTTGTACGGATGGAAACTTTCTGCGCCCAAAGCGTTCATTAAAGTAGTCGAACTCTTCTAAGGCCCCATATCCTTCTCCCAAAAAACCCGGATATTGCCCTACCAAGCTTATAGTTCCAGCCTGATCAAGAGAAAAAGGCCATAGATAGCTTTTGCTATTTCGCCACATAGTACTGGCGAAGTAAAGATCCTCATCTTTAGGTTTTCTATCAGGAACAGCAAAAACAAACCTATTCAGAAGATATATTCGCCCATAGATAGAGGGGCTATATGTTTTTAATTTTTTATGGTTTTGAATATAGCTACTAATCGCATCTTTAATTGAGGCTGTGTCATATAGACTTATCTTTCTTAAACTACTGGTTACACGCTCTGCTTGAGAACTATCCTCTGTGGTTATCTCTTCCCAGGTTGGCGAACTCTCTAATATTGCAAGGATTTCCGTCTCAACCTGTTAGTGGGAGGTCCTAGTGAAACAACCAACCAAAATAATCGCCGAAAATAGAAGTAAAACAAAGCCCTTCGCGGGCGAGGCATTGACCTCCCCCTTGACCAAAGGGAGTGCTGCTCCCTTTAGAGTCCCTCGTTTGGGATTCGGCGATCCCGCCGCAATCAGAGGGGCATTCTCTTTCAGTAATAACAGGGTCACAGGGTTCTCTCCTTCCATGTAAATTGATCTCTTCAGGGCTTTATTTTGACCGATTGAGTCTCCCCAGCCCCCCTACAATCCCACCATACTTCCAATTCATGTACCTTCCCACCGGAGTCAACCCAGCCGGGTAAAGTGTCCGCTATCTTAGATAACAGAGTGCCAGAATCATATGTAGTGGCTGGTTCCCAAGTGCTAGGATCAAACTTAATTTCACTATCTAAAAGTGTCAACAAGCATGCGCTCTTACCGTGATTGCTAGTTTGCGCCCATAAGTTGCGTTCCTGAAAATGTTGGTGAACAAAACCACAACTTCAGGAGGAACTTATGAACGCCGAATGGATGATAACGGTCTTTCTCATTTTGGACGAACTCTGCACCAAAGGCGGTCGCCAGACGCACAAACTGGCGCACGGCTGTGAGGCCGAAGTGTTGACGGTGGCGGTCGTGGCCGCGCGGTACTTTCAAAATCATCAGGAGCGCGCGTTGCTGGTGCTGCGCGAGTTGAGCTATTTGCAGCGGGACTTGAGCGTCTCGCGCTTCAATCGCCGCTTGCACGCGCTCGCCGACTGGTTGGAGTTGGGCGTGCAAGTTTTGACGGGAGTGGCGCAAACGGGCGAGATTTTCATCATTGACTCGCTGCCGGTGCCAGTCTGCAAACGAGTGCGGGCGCGGCGTTGTCGCAAGGTGCGAGGGCTGGATTTTTGCGGCTATTGCGCGGCGAAGAAAGAAAAGTTCTTCGGTTGGCGCTTGCATTTGATCTGTACGCCGCAGGGGCGCCCCGTCTCGTACACCTTGTTGGCTGGGCGCTACCAGGACTTGACGCCCAGCCACGAGTTGACCGTCGTGTTGCCGCCCGGTGTGACGGTGTACGGAGACAAAGGCTATATCAGTGCGCCGGATGCGGCGACCATTTTGAAAGACACAGGGGGGCGCTTGATTGCCGCGCGGCGCACCAAGATGGAACCCTACGAATGGACTGATGAAATGAATCTCAAGCGGCATCGCAAGACGATTGAAACGGTCAACAGTCAAATGGAAAAGATGGGCTTGCAACGTTTGTACGCCCGCACCAACGAAGGCTTCGAGATTAAGGTTCACGCTTCGCTCTTTGCCCTTTCGTT
>JAEUQN010000280.1 GCA_016789725.1 Blastocatellia bacterium
GAAATTGCCGCAGGAAATCACGCATCACAATCGCTTACAACAGAGCGAAGACGTGCTCCTGCGTTTCTGTGAGCGCGTGCGGGGCTTGCAGGAAAAGTTGGCGCTGCTGCTGATTCAGTTGCCGCCGGATTTTTCGCCGCGTTCCCTGCCCGCGCTCGAAAAGTTTCTGCCGCTGCTGCCGAGCGATTTACGGTTTGCGATTGAGTTTCGAGATCGGCATTGGTTGCTGGACGATGTCGGCGAAGTGGTGTTGGAGTTGCTGACGGCCCACCAAACTGCGCTCGCGCTGGTTGACAGCAAATGGCACGACCGCGCGACGATGTTGGAATTGGTCGCGCAGCCGACGGCGGAATTTGCCTATCTGCGCTGGCTAGGCCCAGCCGAATTGACGGATTATTCGCGCGTGCAAATCAATCGCCATGAAGAATTTGCGTTATGGACCGAGGCCTTTCGTACGTTGCAGCAAAAAGTCAAAACCGTGTACGGCTATTTCAACAACCACTTTCAAGGCCATTCGCCCGCATCGGCGAATCACTTCAAAGGGTTGATCGGTCAACTTATCGTGGAGCCATCGGAGTTGGAGGATCAACCCTCGCTGTTTTGACGCACAGCCATTTCGGCAGGCGCAAGATGCTTGCAAAAGAATTCTTTACGAACTGACATTTGTTTGCTTTACTTGCTTCTTCAAGCCTCAGGATTTACCGGTGTAAGAGAACGAAGTGATGAATTCAGAAGTCGCAGAGCAAAGCCAGCACATTAATCCCCCCTACGGCAATGAAGCCACAACCACCACCACTTTTACGGAAGAGTTACGCGCAACGACAGAAGACGAGTCGCCGATAGACAGCGGAACTACGCCTAAATGGTGGCAGTCGCTGATCCCTCGTTTGTTCAGCCGTGCGGGGTTCAATCCGTTCACGGCAGCCTTGACCGGGTTGTTTTTGATTACAAGTTTGTCATTGTCCACATGGCTGATCGCTCAGCACTTCAAACACAAAGCCGAACTCGCTCGTTTGGCCGCGCAACAAGCCCAGGAGCCGCGCCTTGTTGATACCGATGGACCCGTCACGCCGGAAACATTGGAAGCGCGAATCGAAGAAGCACAGAAGCAATTGACGGATGTGCAAACGCAGTTGACCGAACAAAATGCGGATCGCGTGCTGAGCAACCAGGAATTGCTGGGCATTCAAAATGATACGTTACAAAAGGAGATGGATGAGATTGCGAAACCGCAACTGGATGCCCCAATCATTGACCTTGATCCAGCCAAGATTGCGCCATCTGCGGATGCAACCAAAGAAACATTAATCCCGGTTACGGTCCCCCCAACGGCGGCACTCTTCACCGTGATTCTGCACAAACCAGTCGACAAATCATACCCTAATTACCTGGTTGAAGTGCTTGATCCCAAAAAGCCGAAACCACTTTGGAGCGGCACCAAAACGCCGACGCCAGACCCAATGAATATCACGATGACGCTGGTGCGCCGTAATTACCCGTCGGGCAAATATCGCATCCGGTTGAGCGGCGTAGACGGCAAGAAAAAAGATGTGCTCGAAACCTTCAATCTCGAAGTCAAATACCTGCCGCCTCCCAAAGCCGCGAAGAAAAAGCGTTGAGGGCATTCGTCTCAGAGTTGTTTCGGCGGTTTGGTAGAAGTCACCTTGATTGCGGTTTTCTCATTGGTGGGTTCCACATTTTCCTCCATTGTCAGGCCATACGTGATGCTCTTTCCAATATCCTGTCTCGCCTTTTCATATTGCCGCAATTCATTGTACACGCGCGCCCGATTGGCGTAGGCCAACGCGAAGGTGGGGCGCAATTCCAGAGCTTTGGTGTAATCGCGCAACGCACCTTGTAAATCGCCTTTGGCTTTGCGCGTCACGCCGCGATTGTTATAGGCCATTGGCCATTCCGGCGCGAGCGCGATAGCGCGATCATAATCTTTCAGCGCGGCCTCCAGATTGCCTTGATCGTGATGAATGCCTCCACGATTATTGTAGGCAGCGATCATCTTCGGGTCGTATTTGATGGCTTCGTTAAAATCATGCAACGCCGGTACAAGCTGACGTAAGGTTTGATAGACCAGCCCGCGATTGTTCCAGGCCAAGGCATTCGCTGGTTCGAGCTGCAAAGCCTGATTGTAATCTGCCAGTGCTGCCTCAAAGTCCTCTTGTCCAAGGTTTAAATTACCGCGCTTGAGATATGCCATTGTATATTTGGGATCAAGCTCAATCGCGCGGTCAAAATCCAGGCGCGCCTTCTCAAAATCTTTCTGGTCATAAAACACTACGCCGCGATTGTAATAGCCTTCGGCAGAGCGCGGATCAATCGCAATCACACGCTCAAAATCTTCGCGCGCACCTGACAGATCGCCGCGTTGATAGCGTTCAACGCCGCGTTGGAAGTGGGCTTCAGGATTCACATACGCGGTTTGCGCGTGGAGGGCGAGCGTCATCAATAAAATCAAGGTAAACGTGATGCAGACGTTTTTCATGGCCGAGTCCTTTCGATGTTATGGTCTTGAAGGATGAAATGGTTCAACAAACTTCCGTCTGTCGAAAGCTGCCGTTGTTCTTTCAGAGTTGAAAAGTTGGCTGATGGATAGTGGCGCAAACTGTCCAGTTGCGAGCACAACCGGACAGTTCGCGCTACTGGTTATTGCGGGACAGGAAGCGCCTCTCGCTACCGATTCGTTATTTCGCGGCTGTGGCTGGCGCAGGTAACACGCAGAGTTCAGGCCGCAGTCGCAGAATACGATTCTCGCTACGTTGCACAATGCCAATAAGCTTTTGCTGAGTTTTGGTGAGGGTTTCTGCTCCCACCGTTTGCGTAAGTTTGCTGGGCTGGTCGAGTTCTGTCAGGTCAAGCACTGGCGTAAAAACGAAATAATGCCCCATTTCGCCGCCGTACCTGAGCCGACTGACCAACATACCATTGGCGTCAGATTTCTTCAGCAGCGGCAACCAATCGTTCTGGAGAAAAGCCTCATAGTCTCGTCCGCGCATAGGCGCAATGAAACGTTCGGTCACGATGTAATAGAGCGGTTGGCTTTTCAGTTTGGGGTTCATCCAACCTAATTCTGGCAGCCCTTCGACCATGTATGTGCGCGTGTTGGCGATGAACTCTCTGGCCTTGGCGCTCCAGGCATCGCGCACCTCTTGACTGTTGTTTTTCGTGAACGCTTCGTTGCGTGCCCGGATGGCGGCGAAGCTGTCATGGATTTCGATAAAGGTGACGACATTGCGCTCATCGGTATCATAAAGGTTGGTGAAAAAGTACGCCGTCGTGACCCCGGCTTTGAGATACAGCGGCCTCGCTTCTTTCTCGGCCCATTGCAAATACGCCGTCATCATGCCCGGCTTGATCGTGTATTCGTTGACGATACCAAGTCGGCGCTTGGGTGCGGCTTCAGCAGGCTTGGCGTTGTTGTTTTGGGCAAACGCGGTGACAGGCCATAACAACAGCATCACCATAACAATCAGCGTAAGTTTTCTAAATATCATTGTGACTCCTTTAGTTTGCAGTTCCTCTTCCCACTGGCACCGTCGCAACCGACCAGACGCATGTTTTACAGGCGGATCGCGGGACGGCGGTTGAGTTGTAGGGGTATAGCTTTGGTGAATGTCTGAACTACGAGCGTAACAGTGTCAGCACACTTATGGCTTCATTTGTGATTCCTCCTGACTTTTTTGATTTCTTCTTCAAGTGAGAATTTGAGGCTTGGATTGAGCCGCAAACATTCGTCGAAATCGGCTTGTGCGGCGGCTTCCCTGCCTTGTCGCAAACGGCACATTCCACGTTGTGCAAAGGCGTCGGCGAACTGGGGATTAGTTTCTATCGAGCGGTCGTAATCACTCACGGCTCGCTCTAAATCCCCTTTCTCTTTCCAGGCGGCGGCTCGCCCAAAGTACGCGACGGCTAAACGTGGGTCTAAGGTGATCGCCTGATTGAAATCCTTGAAGGCGGTGTCCCACTCGCCTTTGGCGGCGTGCGCAGAGCCACGATCAGACCACGCCTGTGCCTTTGCAGGCATCAATTTGATCTCCTGGCTAAAATCGGTAATGGCACCCTCATAATCACACAGCTTGAATTTTATGGTGCCGCGCCCACCATAATAATCAGCCCGCTTCGGGTTCAGCTTAACGGCTTGATTCAGATCGGCGAGCGCCTCAGTCAATGCGCCTTGCTGGAAATGAGCCATCCCACGATTGTGCCACGCCTCAGAGATTCGCGGATTGAGTTCGATGGCTTTGCTGTTGTCGCGCAACGCACTGTCCCAATCGCCTTGCAAAGATTTGATTGAACCACGGTCTATATAGGCTTCCAGCATGTTGGGATTGAGCTTGAGAGTGCGGTCAAAATCCGCCAGCGCCCCCTCCAGTTCGCCTTTCAACACCCGCGCAATGCCGCGATTGTAATAGGCCTTATCCAAATCTGGCGCGGATGCAATGGCCAGATCGTAATCAGCAATGGCCCTTTCCAGCTCGCGTTTGGCGAGCCATTGGTTGCCACGCTCAAGATACGAACTCGCCGTATCGGTCCGCGTACTTTGGGCTTGCCCAAGATCGCATGTGATCGCTAACCATAAAATCACCATGCAAAAGAAGAAAACGTTTGTTCCCCACAATGGCTTCATATGTTGCCCCCCAGGTTTTGGCTGAATACATGAGAGAAAACCGCAAACTGATCTGGCTATTTGTTTCAGTCTGCCTTGCTGTAAACCGTCAAGGTGGACTACAATCCGCCCCGGTGTGCTGTTATATCTCTCATAATCACTTGATAGCGAATGCCGGGATTAATACCTGAAAGCCACCCGGCCCGTCCTTACAAATATCTGATTTTTTTCTGAGGATGACCTGAAATGGTGATTGAGCGACAACCCATGACCATGTTCGAGTTCGATGAGTTCTGCCTGAATGTGCAGGAACGCCTTTTGCTGCGCCAAGGCGAGCCGTTGCACGTAACGCCGAAGGTTTTCGACATCCTGTTGTTCCTGCTCGAAAATAATGGGCGACTGGTGGAAAAAAACGAGTTGCTGGAACATCTGTGGCCCGATTCATTCGTCGAGGAAGGTGTCCTGACCCGGAATATTTCTGACCTGCGCAAGGTGTTGGGAGAAAAAACCGGCGCGCACAAATTTATCGAGACGGTTCCCAAACATGGCTATCGGTTCATTGCGGCGGTCAGAATTGTAGCCGACTCCTCTGACACTGCATCAACTACACCGAATCAATCAACAATCCCTTCCACCGAGCCAACATCAGTTCTTCTGGCCTTCGGGAATCAACGCTCTCGTTTGAAATGGAATCCGATGGTGATGATGGTCGGAGGAGTGCTCATTGCTTTGCTGCTGGGCGTATGGTGGATTTCAAGACGAACCCGACCGCCTGAAAATGTGGCGCAGATCAAATCGCTGGCGGTACTTCCCTTCAAACCACTCAATGAGAATACCCGTCAGGAATTCCTGGAATTAGGGGTGACCGACACACTGATCGCGCGATTGAGCACGTTCAACCAATTGCTGGTGCGTCCGACCAGTGCCATTCATCGGTACACACACTCAACCTTGAACTCTTTGGAGGCCGGGCGGGAATTACAGGTAGATGTGATACTCGAAGGTAGCATCCAGAAATTAGACGAACGCGTGCGAGTCACGGTGAGATTATTACGCGTGGCAGATGGCCGACAACTTTGGGCTTATCAGTGCGAAGAATCTTGCACAAATCTTTTCACCGCACAGGATGCCATTTCAGAAAATATTGCCTCAGCTCTGGCGTTGCAATTGACTAACGAAGAACGGCAGCGGCTGACGAAGCATTACACCAATAACACCGAAGCCTATCAGTTCTATATGCGAGGCCGCTGGTTTTGGAATCAACGAACGGCAGAAGGTTTTCAGAAAGCCATCATCAATTTTGAGCAGGCATTAGCACTTGATCCACAATATCCTCTAGCCTGGGCGGGGTTAGCGGATTGCTGGCAGTTACTTTCTGGATACACCATTGTTTCTCCTAAAGAGGCTATTCCCAAAGCTAACGCCGCGGTCGAAAAGGCGCTCGCCCTTGACCCTACTTTAGCTGAAGCACATACCACGCTTGCGATGATTACGCAGAATTATGATCGTGATTGGCAGAAAGCCGAAAAGTCTTACTTGCGAGCAATTGATGTCAATCCAAATTACGCAACTGCGTTGGCCTGGTACGGCGAGATGATCGCGTGGCTGGGTCGTCCTGAAGAAGGTCTTCCACACATGCGTCGAGCCTTGAAACTGGATCCGACCTCATTGGTTTTCAATAAAGACCTGGCTGTCATTCTCTATCTTGCGCGCCAATACG
>JAEUQN010000281.1 GCA_016789725.1 Blastocatellia bacterium
GAAGTTTTTCAAGCAACTCAATGACCCGCATCAGATGGGTGAGGGAGACTTCCAAACCAATGATGCTGTCAGCGACGTCAAAGACAGCAAGCCCGGTATCCTCGAAAAAGTTCACGACTTTAAAACGTCCGTTTGGAGCGTCGTCAAAAACTATTTCCGCAAACAACTGCAACACGAATCGCGCGTCGAATTCAACGTGAAGTTTCGCGGCCTTGGTGGCGAACGCGACCGCTTGCCGCTCAACGTCGCCGACTTCGCGCGTGTGCCTCTGCTCAATCAGGATCAGCTTGTCACGTCGTTTCGACAGAAGCTTGCCAACGAAAACAAATACGATTCCAAGATGGTGATTATGGACAAGCGCGAGCCGGGCGTGTACCTGATCGAAGCCGTCAACAGTGCGACGGGCAAAGACCTCCGCGCGTACACCATCGCCATCGTGACCGATTTGACGATGGTTTATAAAACGACGGACGACGGCGAAATGCTGGTGTACACCGTCAATCGCAAATCGGGCGAGCCGTACGGCGGCATGAACATCGAAGTCATCAAAGGCAAGCAGACGATCATCAAAGCCGCGACCGATGCGAACGGCGTGATGCGCGCGAAAGTGCCGAAGCCGAAAGTGAATCCTGACGCCGATGTCGAAAACGACAATCAGGGCGATGCTGGAAGCAACGCAACGCTCGTGCTGGCAACGTCGAAAGATCAATTCGCCATTTCGGATATGGACGCGTTTTACTTCCTCGACAATATGGGCGATGGAGAAGGCGGCGAGGGCAATTTGACGGGTTACATTTACACGGATCGTCCGGTGTATCGCCCAAATCAGAAAGTGTATTTCAAAGGCATTCTGCGCAAGCTCGGCGACAACGGCTACGAAAATCCTGGTGGGATGGCGCGCGTGACGATTGAAGACCCGAACGGAGGCAAGCTGCTCGAAAAAGATTTGCCGCTCTCTGCACGCGGCACCTTCAACGGTGAAGCCGAACTCGCCGAAGAAGCGCCGCTTGGTGGTTATTCCATCGTCGCGGAAGTGAACGGGGCCGAATCACGCCACTACTTCGAGGTACAGGAATACAAAAAGCCGGAATACAAGGTGAAGGTTTCGACACCGAAACCCTTTGTCGCTGTCGGAGAAAAGACCAAGTTCACCATTGAAGCCAAATACTTTTTCGGCGCTCCGGTCAAAAACGCCGACGTCAAATATTACATCTACCGCGCGCGTTACTATCATCCGTGGTGGCGTGACAGCGAAGACGCCGACGACTTCATCAGCGAAAGCGGCGAAGAAGACGGCGGCGATGATTACGGCTATGGCAACGATATGGTGAAGGATGGCGAAGCGAAGATTGGCAAAGATGGCAAGGTCAACATCGAATTTGAAGTGCCGCAACCGGACGCCAAAAACAATCAGGATTTCACCTATCGCCTGGAAGCGATGGTTACCGATGCTTCCCGCCGCGAAATCGAAGGCAAAGGCTCTTTCACCGGCGTGCGCGGCAACGTCGTTGCCTTCGCCACCACGGATCGCTACGTCTACATTCAAGGCGATACCGCAAAAATCAAAGTCAAAACTGCCGATTACGAAGGCAAACCTGTGGCGTCAAAAGTCGCTTTGCGCTTTGTGAAGCGCGAATGGGATCGCATTGAAAAATCCAATCCCGAAGGCAAATGGGATCGCTACGAATACAAGCTGCGCGAAACCGAAGTTGCCAAAGGTGAAGTCCAAACCAACGCGCAGGGCGAAGCTGATTACAACTATACGATCAATGCCATTGGCAGCATCAACATCGAAACGATCATCACCGAAAACGGAAAACAAATCCCTTCCAGCGGCGGCTATTTGTGGGTGACGGATAAAGACAACGGCTGGGGCGAATACGCTTCGCCGGATTCCACTTCGATCAAGCTGGTCGCCGACAAGAAATCGTATCGCCCCGGCGAGACCGCGAAAATTTTGGCGACCTTGCCCACCGAAGGCGCATCGTTATTGGTCACGACCGAACTGGAAAACATCAAAACCATTCGCACCATCAAGACCGCCGGGCGCGCCGCAATGATCGAAGTGCCGATTGACGCGAAGTATGTGCCGAATGTGTATCTGAGTGTTTGTTATGTAAAGGAAGGCGAATTTTACGAGCAAAGCAAACTGCTCGCCGTGCCTGCGAAAGACAAATTCCTGAAGCTTGAAATCATTCCGAACAAGAAGGAATACAAGCCGCGCGAAACCGCGAGCTACACGATCCTCGCGCGCAACAACGATGGTTCGCCTGCTGCTGGAGCCGAAGTCAGCTTGGGCGTCGTGGACGAAGCGGTGTACAGCATCGCGCCGGAAAACGCGGGCGATATGCGTCGCACGTTTTACGGACGCCGCTACAACCGCGTCAATACCAGCTTCTCGACGCAGTTTCATTTTTCGGGATATTCAGGCGACAAGCCGTTGCAGATCGCGCAGAACAAACGCGCGTTTCAACTCGCCGACTTCAAAAACGAAACGCAATATGCCGAGCCGACGATTCGCAAGGAATTCAAAGACACAGCCTTCTGGAACGCGAACGTCGTGACAGGCGCAGACGGCAAAGCGACCGTGAACGTACCGCTGCCCGACAACCTGACGACGTGGCGCGCAACGGCTCGCGCAGTGACCGGCGATTTGAAAGTCGGTTCGAGCGTCGGCAAAGTCCTCGCGCGCAAAGACCTGATTTTACGGCTCGAAACGCCCCGCTTCCTGACCGAAGGCGACACGGTCACGCTCGCAGGCATCGTGCATAATTATCTGGACGCTGACAAATCCACTAAGATTGATTTGGAAGTCACAGGCGCGCAATTGCTGAACCAGGCTTCGCAAACCATTACGATTCCCAAGCAAGGCGAACATCGCGTAGATTGGAAAATCAAAGCGTCGCAACTCGGCCAAATCAAACTACTGGCAAAAGCTCTAACCGACACCGAATCTGACGCCATCGAATTGCCGTTGAATGTGCAGCCCGCTGGATTGAAACAAACGCGCGGTAAAGCATTGGCGCTCAGTGGCGAGAATGACGAGCAAACGTTTGATGTGAACTTGCCCGCGAACGCGCACGCCGAAGCGCGCAAACTCAAGCTTGAAGCGTCGCCTTCGGTTGCAGGAACATTGTTCGGCGCGCTTGATTATTTGACGACGTATCCGTATGGCTGCACCGAACAAACAATGTCGGGCTTCCTGCCCAACATCTACGTGACACAAGCCTTGCAAAACATCAAAACGACTTCGGTCAGTTCCGGCAGCAACCTCGCAGGCAAAGTCGCGCGCGGGCTAAAACGCTTGTATGGCTTGCAACACGACGACGGCGGCTGGGGCTGGTGGAAAGATGACAAGACCGATCCGTTTATGACGGCGTATGTCGTGGACGGCTTGACGCAGGCGACCCGCGCTGGCTATGGCGTCGAAAGTTATCGCATCAGCAATGGCCGCGATGCGCTGAAGAAAATGATCGAATCGCACAAAGCCGAAGACGGCAAGCCGATTGATCCTGAGTTTCACGCTTACATGGTTTATGCGTATGTCATCAGCGGCGAAAAAGGCGACAACTATTTGAACGATCTCTTCAACCAGCGCAACAGCCTGCAACCGTATGGACGCGCGCTGCTTGCGTTGGCTTTGAAAGAACGCAACGACAAACGTGCCGATCAAGTCGCCAATGACCTCGAACGCGGCGTAGCGGCGGATGATGTCTCCGCGCATTGGAATTCAACGCGGCGACCGATGTTGGATTTCACCGAAGAAAACAATCTGGAAGCGACCGCGCTCGCCGTCAAAGCTCTGGCGCGCATTAAGCCACAATCGGAAGTCCTGCCGAAAGCTGCACGCTGGCTCGTGATGAATCGCAATTACGGCGCGTACTGGCTCTCAACCAAACACACGGCGTTTGCGATTTACGGCTTGACGGATTACTTGAAAGCGTCGCAGGAACTCACGCCCGATTACACGGTCGAGATTTATGTGAATGGCGAAGCTGTCCATAACCGCCGCATCACATCGGCACAGGATCAAAGCTTCACACTCGAACGCAAAGGCTCCGCCGTCGCAGGCAACAATCAAATCCGCATCGTCAAACGCGGGCGCGGCGTGTTGTATTTTGGCTCGACGCTGGATTACCACACACGCGAAGAAACCGTCGCCGCACAGTCTTCGCTGAACCTGAAACTGACGCGCGAATACTTCCGCCTAAAGGTGGACGAAGCCGCGAGCAAATGGTCGCTCGAACCGTTAAGCGGCGAATTAAAATCGGGCGATTACATCGTCTCGAAGCTCACGCTGACCGGTGCAAAAGGCCGTCAGGTGATGATCGAAGACCCGATCCCCGCAGGCTGCGAACAGATGGCAAGTGTCAGTGGCCTCGATTTGAATTACAGCGACAACAAATGGAGCAGTTGGTTCAGCGCCCGCGAATTCCGTGACAATCGCACGGTATTCTTTGTGGATTATTTCGACGGCGACGATTTCTTCCAATATGCAATGCGTGTGCAGATTCCGGGCGAATTCAAAGTCAGTCCGGCGCGCGCCGAGTTTATGTATCAGACAAACGTGAACACGAATACGGCGAGTGACAAGAAGACGATTGTGGATAAGAAGTGATTTGTGCGAAGTGTTGTTTTGCGATCAATGACAATCTGGTTAGCATTCTTTTGTATGGCTTGCCACCGCGAGCCTGACATTCGACTTTCGCCACAAGAGATTGCGGAAATCAAGGTTAAGAAAGAGCCGCCGAGATTACATTTTCGAGAGACGGCTGATTTGGGACAGGAATTGCGAGTGGTCAAAAAAGAGTTCCATCACATCAATGAAATAGGTCGCACAAAAATTGATATTCTCTATCCGCAGATATTGGGATCAAGCGATGCTCGAATCGCTAAGTTTAATCAACGAGTGAAAGCGTTAGCGTTCCAATATGCTAGATACCATCTAAATGTTCCCCCAGAAGATGCAAAACGGTTTCGCCGATTAACTCAAGGTGATCCGCCAGATGAATACCCAAATGTTGATATTACTTACTCGATTGAATTAGCGACTGATGATGTATTGAGTGTTGCCTTTCATCAATATGAATACGCAGGAGGCGCACACCCTAATCAAAGCTATTTCGCCATCAATTTTGACCCCAAAAATAAGAAGGTGATTCAGTTGCCTGATCTTTTCAAACGCAATGCAAGATATCTGGAACGAGTTGCCGAACATTGTAACAACGCATTACTCGAACAAACCAATTTCACCCCAATGGGACTGACCGCAGAACTCAAGAATTTCCCAACGTGGCATTTGACGAAAGATAGCCTTTGCATTGATTTTGACCGTTGTGAATTTTTGCCCTGTGCGCCCGGCGAACAAATCGTTGCGATTCCGTATGCTGAATTGCGAGACATCTTGAATCTGGAAGGTGTGTTGAAAACTGTGGTGTCGCAATGAAAACCAGAACGCTCATTCAGCATTCGTCCCGTCAGGGACTGCACGAAAATAGCCCAGCAGTTGACTGCTGGGAACGTGATGCGACAGACACGCGAGTCCCGGTAGGGACGGCTGAAGGGAACGAACGATGATTGATTTCAGCCGTCCCTATCGGGACTAAATTGAATTACCGAATTGTTCCCAGCGATGAATCGCTGGGCTATTCTCGAACGTCCCTGACGGGACAGATGGGAGACTATGATCCGAAACATCACGAATGCCACGCGCGCACTCCTGGGCAATTGGAAAATGATTGCCATGTTTGTTGTGATCTACGCGGCGTTTGTCTTCGCGCTCTATTTATTCTTCACCACGCCGGAAGCGCGAATGTGGCAGGTGGCGCTCACCTTTTTGCTGATGCTCCTGATTCCCGTGTTGTTTTTCGTGCTGCAAACGATGGGCGTGGAATATGTGAACGGTGAGGGCAAATTCAGCGAATGGCTGGCGCGCGTGGGGCGTGAATTTTGGAAACCGCTGCTGATCTCGTTGCCCGTGATTGCGCTGACGTGGTTGGCGATTTGGGGGCTGAATACGCTGGATACGAACTTAACGGCGGGCATCCGTGATGCTGCTGCTTCGGCGGGCACGGATGCGGCATACAAAGCGGGCGAAGAGCGCATCAAAACAATTGCCTTCACCATAACGGTGTTGAGCGCGTTGATTCTGTATTTCATCGTGCCGCTGTTTTCGATTCATTTGTGGATTGCGACATTGCGCGATGGCTTCAAGCAAACATTGAAAGGAATCCTTCGCGTGCTGGTGCGTGCGTTTGCCCCAGGTTCAGTGTTGACATACTTGATTGGCTTCGTCGTGTTTGGCGTG
>JAEUQN010000282.1 GCA_016789725.1 Blastocatellia bacterium
AGCAGTAAATTTTGTCAAATGCGAGTCACGCCAATAAAGTTTGGTAGTCATATCCTATTCCACGGTTTAGGTTGGATTCTCAGGCCAAGAGTGTTTGGGGTAGCGTCGGGCTAATTCTCGTCGAATCTGCGGATAATGTCGCGTCCAAAAGCCAGCTAAATCCTGGGTAATTTGTACAGGCCGTTGATTAGGAGCGAGCAAATGCAATACGAGCGAGGCACGCCCACTAGCGATAGTCGGGACACTATCCATCCCAAAGAAATCCTGTAAGCGCGAAGCAATCCAAGGTGCTTGTCCAGACTCATAATTCACACGAATGTTTTTTCGTCTGCTGAGATGTATTTTTTCAGGGGCTATTTGATTAAGTAGTGTTAGCCGCTCGTAGCCTAAAATCTCATCCAGAATGGAATCAAAATTCAGAGCTGACCGTAATTCAGCAAAACTTCTTTTGCCGGTACAAGCCAATTCCAAGACTCTAAAAATTTCATTACTGTCAAAGTTCGGCCAATCAATCTCAGAGAAGACTCGTTGAGCGAATTCAAGCCGTGACTGCAATCGTGTAACATCGTTGGAAGAGAAAAAATGCTGCCACCCGCGTTTCTTCACGGCAACAAATAACGTTTGAGCGATTTCCTTCTCCAATTCAAAAGGAATCAATTTTGAATCAAGCTGACGCTTATCCAGTATAAGCTGGTCATACTGTAATAAACTGACAACTTGAACGCGTTCCCGACTGTCCTGCCAATTCACCAAGTTCTTTTCACATACCCCCTCGGAAAATAAATCCAAAAGCCAATCTGGGTGAATTGCAACTGCAGTCCGAATTTCAGTCGCAAATGTTCGATTCGAGGTTTTCTCAGTTGCATCAATGGCAATCAAAAACTCAGACTCACGTACAGCGCTCTCAGGAGATAACTGAGCCATCGTTCCGTTCGACATCTTAAAAATCGCGCGAGGCAATTGCGAAGTATTGACCACTCCTGCATTATCAGACTCTTGACGTTTCGCAACCCTGTCAGGATAACCTGCTAAGAGTGCAAACCTAATTTTCTCTTCTGAAGAGGCATCTTGCTGATCGTTATCAGTCTCTGGGTATTGCAGGAAGCGCAATAATTGTTTATAAGAGCGGTCAATACTTCTGGCGGCTCCGGGATTGATGCCAAGTTCTAAGAGTCGAGTAGATTCAAAATTTACTGCTCGCGCTTGCTTGAATAATTCCTCTCGTTCGATCAGGTCCGAGTCACCTGTTGTGTGTCGTTCACTTTTTTGAGAAGGGGAAAAGTCACGAGATCGTAAATCGCCTTCATTTGTGAGGACAGTGATCAATGCGCCACGCGCAGCAATCCCTTGTGACCTAGCTTCAATCAATAATCTGGATTGGCGTGGGTGCAAAGGATAGCGCAGCATTATATTGCCGATTGATGTCAACTCATGATTGCAGTTTATTGCGCCCAGTTTTTGGAGCAACGACTCAGCAGATTCTATGGACTGAATGTCGGGCGTGTCGAACCACTCGAAAGTTGTAAGGTCTCGAATTCCAGCGGCGTGAAGTTCTAATGCCGGTCCGATCAAATCAAGTCGTCGAATTTCAGGTATCTCAAAATCTGGGCGCAAAGCAAAGTCCATTTCTGTAAATAATCGCAAGCAAGTTCCAGCTTGGGTTCGGCCAGCACGACCTGCGCGCTGTGCAGCTCCCGCTTTACTGATTCGTCGAATAGGCAGCGTAGGCAAACCTGACCAAGGTGAATGCTCAGCGATACGCGCCTGACCAGAATCAATCACTGCCACAACCCCATCAATGGTGATCGAAGTTTCTGCGACATTGGTGGAGAGAATTACTTTACGTTTCTCAGTCGGACGGATCGCACGATCTTGTTCACCAGTTGACAGTTCACCGTGCAACAATGTGACTAAAAGGTCCTCTTTTGCAGCGATTTTAGCGCAAGCCTCCTGTGCGCGCCGGATTTCTGATGCTCCTGGTAAAAAGACTAAGACATTGCCATCCAGCTTGCGGGCAATCAGTTTATTGAGGGCGGATGCAACCTGCTCTGAAAGTGGGCGAGAATCTTCCTGCTTGAGATACTCAATGGAAATGTCGAATTGCCGCCCTTCCGACAAGAGAGTGGGGCAACCTCCCAGATAGGCCGATATTGGAGCGACGTCCAGGGTGGCGGACATCACGACTAATTTCAAATCCGGTCGCTTTGTAACTTGGATTTGTCGTAGTAAGGCTAAGGCTAAATCTGTTTGTAAGTGGCGCTCGTGAAATTCATCCAACACCACAACAGAAACTCCTTTGAGGGTTGGATTGCTGAGCAAGCGCCGCGTCAGTACACCTTCCGTCAAAAATCGTAAACGTGTGCGGGGGCCGCTGATCTCCTCAAAACGAATCTGATATCCAACGGTTTCGCCAAGTTTCTCGCCCAACTCCTCAGCAACACGTTGCGCAGACAACCGCGCGGCGATGCGACGCGGTTCCAGCACCCAAATCTCGCCGCCTCCTGAGATAACAGGATCAAGTAAAGCGGGCGGAACTCGCGTGGTTTTTCCTGCTCCAGGGGTTGCTTCGAGAACTAGATTAGGATTGTTTTGGAGAGAGGTTTTGATTGCGGGAATCAGTGAATCAATTGGCAATGAAAACGCTGATTCCCGCATGAGGCAATGAGAGAATGGTAAACTTAGCGTCGGAGCGCAGCACTTTGGTGTGGGGTAAATTGATAATGCTCGGCGAGAAGATCACGCCCCCAATCGCTACCAAAATCACGCCACACGGAATGAATATGATTCGCGTTATTTTGCGTATTGTCATACTCAATCAAAAATGTTGGTGTCTGCACACGATAGTAGTGTCCTTGAAAACCAAGCGTCTGACCTGTAGGTCGGGCGGAGGGATTTAGATCACGGGCTTCAAGTGTATAACCACCCTTTGCTTTTTCGATGGGGCCAGCCCAGGCAAAAAGCAAATCCTCCTTTTTTGTACCTTTCAGCTTTGCACGACGTAGCGCAGCAACATCATCAGGAACATTGCCGATGTAGGCCTCCATCAATTTCTCCAGGATCGCAAGTTGTTTTGCATTTAATTCACTGGCCTTGATCCCTACTTTGTCTAATGGCTGAATCGTGCGCTTATCAAAACTCAAAATATCTCCGGGCGCTTTGGGGTCGTAGATCGCCTTTTTTCGCTGATTCTCATCCAACGCCATCATCAGTGAACGCCCTAAATCTTCCTCAGCGCCTAACACACGCAGACCTTTTTGCGGGCCATCCAAAACCTGTGCGGGATTGGTGCCGAAGAATGACGGCGCATCCACAACCATACGCCCTTTGGTAATCGTAAAGTTTTGGGAAATATGATGGCCTTCAAACCGAAAGCCCCAGTCCCCTTTTCCCGGCTCACCAAAAATCGTGACATAGTACAACTCAGAATCGCGGGGGAAGCGTCGTGAAGGCCCTTCCAATTCGGCCAAAACCGGCTCCAGCGAAATGATCGAAGTGGCCTTCTTGTACCCACTCTGACTCAACGCTGAATTGAGTAAGTTCATGGCAGCCTTCTTCTGCACATCATTCATTTCTTTCAAAGGAAGGCCTTTGCGATCTTGAGGAACGAAGTGCCAATCAAAGCGTTGATCGTCAGCAAAGCTAAACGTCGCTTTGGCTTTTTGTTCAGGAGTCAACGTTGCCAGAAAGCTCTGCGCGGCCTTCCCCATCGCATCAGCAGCACGCAGTTTTTCTTTCCCATCAACCATCACAGCAGCAATAAGGCAAACGACGACGAGAGAGGAGGCGATCAAAGTGGTGGACGTAAATCTAGTGGTGATCTTCATATCAGGACCTTACTTTTGGGATTCATTGAAGCGGGAACAAATCGAAGTCGGAGTTTAGCAAACAAACACCAAATATCAAATCCCGGTGAAGCCGAGATGTGATTAAAAGCAGAAGAGGGCCAAAGTTTCACTCACAAACCTTTGGCCCCAGCTTTTAGCCCTTTATCAAACAGGGTTGATTTTGATTTTTGATTTAAGCCTTGGGAATATCCGAAGCGACGGTTTCGCGCAACTCATTGCGCAACCGTTCGATCTCATCCATTTTACTTTGAATTCGGCTGAATAGTTCGGCTTGGGCTTTGATCCCTTCCACGACCAGAAAATTAGCCGCCTCCATCCGCGACTTAAAGATGCCTGCCGAAACAAGAGTATCGAGTGCATCTGATTCCTTTTCACCAAGTCGTAGCAAAACGGTCGTGTCCTTAACATTCATCGCCCGCTCAACGGCCTTATTGATTGTCTCAGGCGCTTTCGTGACGAATTCCCGAATAGCGTTCACGACATCATCCACGGTGGAATGTTGTCCACCGGATTGTTGGGGTTGTGGATTCTGCACTAATTGTTCTCCTTGATTACTCATAAAACTCCTCCTTGAAATTGCTCGTGACTACAACAATGCAACAACGCCCAGGCCACTGAAAAAGTTGCAGGGAAGATTCCCCTCTAAAGATTCTGTAAAAATTTCAGCGCAGGTTGAGAATAATGAATGAAGGCAGTAGATTATGAGCGTCACGAACTTCAATCAATCGAACAAACGTTATGGCACTCACAATTTCAAGATTACACCACGCGGGCTTTTTGGTAACCGACGTCGAACGCGCTGCGGAGTTTTACGAAAATGTCATGGGATTAGAAAAACTCGAACGCCCGGATTTTGGTTTTCCAGGACGCTGGTATGACTTGAAAAATGGCAATCAGCTACATTTGTTGTGCCTTGAAAATATGCCGACACATTCCACCAACATCCCCACCTTTGATCGGCATATTGCCTTGGAAGTTGCTGATTTGGACGAAGCGGCAGATCAATTAACCGCGCATGGAGTTGAATTCGCCAGAGGGAGTGGACGTGGCGGCGCAGCACAGATTTTCCTGCGCGATCCCGACGGAAATATGATTGAACTTCGCTGATAGATCTTCAGAAGGAACGATTAAATTAACCAATGACCAAACCAGATGCTTTTCGCCGAATCGCTTCATTAAAGACGGCAGACGATTTTGCTTCCTATCTTTCACAACTCAACCTGGATTTAGGATTTGATCGAGAACTGCAATCGGGCAATGATTCTCCGCTCGGACACCCCTATCAACTTGATGAGCTGGCGATTGGCAATCGCTTTTGTATTTTGCCAATGGAGGGATGGGATGGAACTGAAGATGGAAAGCCTTCGCAATTGACAACATTACGCTGGCAAAACTTCGGGGAGAGTGGCGCGAAATTGATTTGGGGGGGCGAAGCGGTTGCGGTCCGCCACGATGGGCGTGCGAATCCCAATCAACTGTGCTTGAATGAAAATACCGCCGACGCTGTCGCCCAATTACACGAAACGCTGATCACTGCGCACCAGAAGCGATACGGAACCACTTCTGATTTATTGGTCGGTTTGCAGTTGACACATTCAGGCCGCTTTGCACGTCCCAATGACAAAGCCAAGCTGGAGCCAAGGATTTTGTATCGCCATCCTGTCCTGGATCAAAAATTCGGAATTGCCTCTGATGATGCGGTCTTCACGGACACAGAAATTGAAGCGTTGATTGAAGACTTCATCACAGCCGCCGTTCGCGCCCAAAAAGCGGGTTTTACTTTTGTCGACATTAAGCACTGTCATGGATACCTCGGTCATGAATTTTTGAGCGCGCATACCAGGCCCGGCAAGTATGGCGGCAGCTTTGAAAACCGTACACGATTCTTACGCGAGATCGTCAGCGGAATTCGCCGCGATGCACCTGGCCTGCTCATTGGCGTTCGCCTCAGCGCCTTTGATTTCATTCCCTTCCGCAAAGGAGCTGATCAACGAGGCGAACCCGAAACTTATAGCGGTGACTATAAGTTTGGTTTCGGTACAAACTCGACGAACCCCTTGGAAATCAATTTGACAGAAGCCTATCAATTTCTAGCCCTTCTCGAAGAACTCAATGTTAAGCTCGTGTGCATTACCGCTGGCAGCCCCTACTACATCCCGCATATTCAGCGCCCTGCGCTGTTTCCTCCATCAGATGGCTATTTGCCACCGGAAGACCCGATGGTCGGAGTCACGCGATTGCTCAAGGCTACCAGTGAACTGAAGCAAAAGTTTCCCAATCTGGCGATAACGGGAACTGGTTACAGTTACCTTCAGGAATGGTTGCCGAATGTCGCGCAACATTTTGTCCGTACAGGGCAAGTTGATTTTGTAGGCTTAGGGCGACTGGTTCTGTCCTATCACGATTTGCCGGACGACGTCATACAAGGCCGATCACTCCAGACCAAACGG
>JAEUQN010000283.1 GCA_016789725.1 Blastocatellia bacterium
CTCAATGCCGTTGACCGACCATTCACGGAAGTCGTCAGGAGCAAAACGATAGGTTGCGGCGTTCCAGTGAAACGTGCGTCCGCCAAGATTGCGAACACGCGAAACACTAATTTTATCGCCCTGATATTCGATGCCGCGTTCGATATTGTCGGGATACATTTCAGCCTGATGGCGAAAGCCAAAACCGCGTTTCGGCAATTCGTACGGCCAGGCATGACTATTCATTTCGGCGACATCTATCTTGCGTCCACCTTCGAGCAGGATGACTTCTGCTCCGGCAGCCGTGAGTTCTTTGACCATGAATCCGCCCGCCGCACCGGAACCAATCACACAAACGTCGTAAATTTTTTTCTGTGGAGTGATCATCTCGTAATCCTTTTGAAGCGCCTTCGCCAATTTGGATTGTAGTCTATTGCAAGGCTGCGTCTGAAGCGATCCAGTGCGATGAGAATCTTTTATGAAGTGAGAATTGGCGGGGAAACAGAAAAAAGGCCAGAAGCCGAGATTTCCCCGGCCTCTGGCCTCGTCACAGAAAAAGGCAACACGCGACAACTGCTATTTCATCGTCATCGCCTGACCTAAAATTTGTCCCGGTTTGGCAACCTGTAAGCCATTTACGAGCAGCATAAAATCATCCGGAGTTGTGGAGTAAATCAACGCCTCTTCCAGCGTAATACGTCCTTCCGTGTAATGGTCAAACAGGGCTTGATCGAAGGTTTGCATCCCGGTGTCGCGGCCTTTGGCTATAAAATCACGAATAGAGCTGGTGCGCTCTGGCTGAATGATACATTCCCGAATCAACCCGCTGGTGCGCAGGATTTCAACGGCGGGAACACGGCCTTGACCGTCAATGGTGCGAACCAGTCGGACCGAGATTACTGCTTTGAGGACGCTTGCCAGCATCATCCGAATGCCCTGTTGTTGTTGCGAAGGAAAGACCGAGACGATGCGTTGAATCGTTTCGGTGGCATCAAGCGTGTGCAATGACGACATTACCAATGTGCCGGCTGAGGCGGCCATCAAAGCGGTCTCAATCGTATCCACATCGCGCATCTCGCCGACCATGATGACATCCGGGTTTTGCCGGAGCGCCCCACGTAAGGCGGCCTTAAAGCTCATCGTATCAGAATCCACTTCGCGTTGAATGATGAACGACTTTTTATCTTTGTAGGCAAATTCGATGGGGTCTTCGATGGTGATGATATGTGCGGTGCGATTGATATTGATTTGTTCAATCATCGCGGAGAGCGTGGTGGATTTACCCGCGCCAGTGCTTCCCGTCACCAAAATCATTCCCCGTCGCTCCGTCGCAATTTCTTTAATCACTGGCGGAAGGTTCAGATCTTCGATGGTTTTGATATTTGAGGTAATGATGCGGAAGACCATTCCCACCGAACCGCGCTGACGGTGAATGTTGCAACGAAAGCGCCCAATCCCGGTGATGTTATAGGATAAATCCACTTCTGCTTCGTTTTTGAACCGCTCCTTGTGCCGGTCATTCATGATAGAGGCTGCGATCATTGCGGTGTCTTCCGGCGTGAGCCGCGGCCAATCATTCGCGGCTTGCATCTCGCCGTGAATCCGCAGCACTGGATAGCCCCCAGCTTTGATGTAGACATCAGAAGCGTTTTCACGCGCCGCAATAGTGAGTAACTCGTTAATCGTTGGCATAGCGGGGACCCTTTCGTTATAGGGCACATCTCAAAATTCAGGAAATCCGGTGGTAGTTTTACCCTTTGGCGGTGTGTGCTTCTCGCATTTCCGCTTCCGATCCTGCGGTCACAAATCCCGTCAGTTGTAATTTCAGGTCTTCAGGGTTGGTTGCACTGAGGACCGCTTCCTGGTAGGTAATCAATCCTAGCCTGAACAAATCATAAAGCGATTGGTCAAAAGTTTGCATTCCATATTGGGAACGGCCTTTGGCGATGGCTTCGCGCATATGGCGGGTCTTTTCTGGATAGGCAATACATTCACGGATGAATTCGGTTGAGCGCATGACTTCAACAGCAGGGACGCGCGCTTTGCCATCATCGGCGCGGACCAGGCGCATGGAAACAATGGCACGCAATACGCTCGCCAATTGCAGGCGAATGCCTTGTTGTTGATGAGGGGGAAAGACCGAAACAATCCGTTGAATGGTTTCGGTGGCATCCAATGTATGCAGCGTCGAAAGCACCAAATGGCCTGTTTCTGCGGCTGTTAACGCGGTCTCAATCGTTTCGTAATCGCGCATTTCACCGACCAGAATGACGTCCGGGTCTTGTCGTAAGGCACCACGGAGGGCTGATTTGAAACTGACCGCATCCACATCAATTTCGCGCTGGATGACAAACGATTTTTTGTCTTTGTGCAGAAATTCAATAGGGTCTTCAATCGTGATAATTGTACAACTGCGTGTCACATTGATCTGGTCAATAATGGCTGCCAAGGTCGTTGATTTTCCTGAGCCGGTTGCTCCTGTGACTAACACTAGGCCTCGCCGTTCCTCGGCGATTTGATTGATTACTTTGGGCAGTTTTAAGTCTTCTGCGGATTTGACGCCAGTCGCAATAATCCGAAAGACCAAGCCGACGGTGCCGCGTTGCTGGTGGATATTGCAGCGAAATCGCCCCAGCCCAGGCACGCTGTAAGCAACATCAATTTCAGCATTCTCCTTAAAGCGTTCCTTTTGTTTGTTATTCATGACAGCAAAGGAAATCGTCAGGGTGTTTTCCTGTGTCAGGCGCGGCCACGTGCGCACCGGACGAATTTCGCCATTAACCCGAATCGCGGGTAAGCAACCTGCTTTGAGGTGGAGATCCGATGCTCCTTCACGCACCGCGATCCCTAATAAGTCATCAATTGTCGGCATAGGTAGTCTCAAGTCAGGAATGATCGTGCCTGGGAATTCTCATTCCAATCGAAAATAAATTATCTGGAGCCGTAGTTGTTCAGAAAGTTTGGGACGGTGGGCCTATGAATCGGGCGCAATGTAGCACGCTCTGAAAACGGGTGTCAATAAATCGTTTTTTTCGTTTCTTGAGATGCGGTAAGATAAGCCGCGTGCTTGGTGCTTTTGTCCTACCCCCTGGCAACCCTGACGCTGTCGCGATGCTCCAAGCGGGCGACAATCACGTTTCACGAGATTTTTTGAGGAGTCACTTTTCATGGGCTTTGGCAATCAAATGAGATTAGTTTCCCCAGTTCTCAGCTTGATTCTTTTCATACTCATCACTATTCCTTTTGTTGGAAAAGCGCAAACGCAGGTCGCTTTCGACAACGAGGCTTTCCGCAATGGATCGGGTGGCTCTGCTATCAACCCGATGGCTGTGATGGAAACCACCTCGACGGTGACAATGGGGCAGGAGCGGGTTTGGCGGATGAGTGGTCCTTTTGGCGGAGATGTCGCCTCTTTGGCAATTGACCCCCGCAATGCGCAGCGATTGTTGGTAGGGACGAATGACGGGCAGTTATTTCGGTCAACAGATGCTGGCGTCACTTGGCAGCGTGTCAAACCTGGAGTCAAAGCTTCGGGCTATTCGTTGGGAATCATCCATTTCGATCACGAACGCCCAAATGTTATCTATATCGGCGCGACGCAAATCAAAGATGCTATCAATGATGCTACGGGGGGCGCGATTTTTGTCAGCCAGGATGGTGGCGAAAGCTGGCGTGAAATCGAGGTCATGCGTGGGCGTTCTATTCGTGGATTGGTGCAATCTGTGAAGGACCACAATGTTCTGCTGGTTGCCGCCCGCGATGGCATCTATCGCTCCAAAGATCGTGGGGCATCGTGGGAGCGCATCACGCCAGACAATGACCCTGAACTGCGCAATTTCCACTCCGTTGCCACCGATCCCCGCGACACTAACATTATTTACGTCGGAACCACCCATTTGCCGTGGAGAACAGCGGATGGCGGGTTAACGTGGACGCGCGCGGGGAGCAAAGAAACGGGCATGATTGATGATTCAGATATCTTTTGCATCAGCATTGATGGCACGAATCCTGACACCATGTTTATGAGTGCCTGTAGCGGCATTTATAAATCTACGACTGCCTCTGAAAAATGGACGAAGATTCAGGGAATCCCTTTTACCAGCCGCCGCACGCACGTGATCTATCAACACCCGACGCGTCCTGAGGTCATCTTTGCTGGTACGACGGAGGGCCTTTGGTATACGAAAGATGGCGGACAAACCTGGATTCCGGGGGCGATGTCACCGCGTCGGCAAGTCATCAATGCCGTGGCGATTCATCCCGATCAACCCGACCGCGTTTACATCGGCACAGAAGATAATGGCATTCTCATTAGCACGGACGGTGGGGAAACGTTTGAGCCGAGCAACCTCGGCTTTGTGAATCGGCAAATCCGGGTTGTTGCCCACGACCGTGCAGAGCGTGGACGCGTTTATGCGGGTGTCATTTATGATGGGGCTAATGGGGGTTTTTTTGTAAGTGAAGATGGTGGTCTAACCTGGCAGCAATCCGGGCGGGGAATGGGAGTCAGTGATGTTTTTGCAATTCACCAATCGGCGGAACATCCCGAAACAATTTATGTTGGGACGAATCACGGTTTGTACCGCTCCGATAATCGTGGATTGAGTTGGGCCAAGGTTGTCAAAGAAACTCCCGTACCGCCCGTTGAGCCAGATGCTTCAAGCAGCGAAACTGCACGCCCATCTGTCAAAAATGTTGTGCAGGCCCGTCCCAAAAACTCCAAGAGTACCAAATCTGCCAAGCCGCGAACGCAAGTCATCAAGAAGCCTGTAACTCCTGAACCGTCGGAGCCTCCTGCGCCACCGGATGATTCGCTGGATTTACAAAAACAAATCTTTTCCATTGCGCCGATTTATCCACGTTCTGCCGACGATGCGGGCGGATTGATTGCGGCAACCTGGGATGGTTTATTCATTACCCGCGATGAAAAGAAAGGCTGGAAGCAAATCAAATTTGAGAACGTTTCTCATCCTTACTTCAACGTTGTGACGACGAATCCCGCGATTCCGGGTGTGATTTTAGTAGGAGCTGAAGATGGGTTGTTTGTCTCGCGCGATAATGGAGAAACATTTACTCCGATGCTCATTGATCCAAAAACTCGCCGCATCCAGGCAATCGTCTTTGATCCACGTGAACCCGCGACGATCTATCTGGGAACCAATGATGGTCTCTTTTTAACTTATGATGGCGGGGCAAAATGGGAATTGCGTGGAAATGGATTGCGCACATCATTGGGGACCAGAGCAATTATCGTGAATCCAAGCAACCCCGATGAACTTTATGTGGGAGATGATCGCCAAGGAGGGCTTTTTCACTCCGAAAATAAAGGTCGTTCCTGGGAATTGATTGAGACCACGAGGCTTCCCAATAACATTTTTGGTGCCTTGAGTGCTGATCCCTTTGACCCTACAAGCATCTGCGTCGGCTCATTCTCTGGAGGTGTGTATGTGATGAATAAACAGGTGACGGGAAGAAGAAGGCAAGTCGGTCAGTAGTCTGGAATAAGTTAGCCAGTAACGATTCTGTAGAGTTTTTAAGGTTTATGGAGTTACTTCATAAATACTTAAAACTCTACAAACTCTATCAAATCTAAAAAAACTGATTCCCAAAAAACAAACAAGCGAAAAACAATGATCCGTCGCCCCGTTGACCTCACATTGCTTTTCGCTTGACCAATAACTACTACCGAAAAAGCGTGCGCAGTATAATCACCTTGACTGCTTAAAGCAAGTTAAATTCTTCAAAGTGATTAAATTTTATTACTTTATGTTTAATTTGTTATAGATCAGTTATTTACCAGATTCAAGTAGTAGTTTACTCTTCTCGAAGCATCAAAATTTGTCACATTGATTGGTCATCTTGCTTCATTGGACCTCGACTCTACCCACAACTTGATAGTTAGGGATAAGTTGTCCGAGGGCTTACGTACCTTAATTTTATGAAACTTCAAAAGAAGAAAGTTTACGACGTTTGTGTGATTGGTTCCGGCGCGGCTGGAGGTTTTGCGGCGAAGATTCTGACTGAGGCCGGTGCAGAGGTTGTCTTGTTGGAGGCTGGAACTAAAGGTCACTTGGAGGATTTGAAGATTCACGATTGGCCATACGAGCTACCCCGGAATGGATTCGGCCTTAACAAACAAGCTTCGCTTTATCCTGACAACATTGGGCGTGATGTTGAATATCACGGTGACCGCATTGGTGTAGATCGTATTCGCACTTTAGGCGGACGCACCTTTCATTGGAACGCCGCAACGTTTCGTTTTTCTGCGGATGATTTCCGCGAGCATTCCTTGTACGGCATAGAA
>JAEUQN010000284.1 GCA_016789725.1 Blastocatellia bacterium
TGCACTCCCACCTTACTCCTATTGCCCGCGCCGCGCCTGCACTTCGGCATCCGTAGCCGCGCGCCAGAAGCGGATGGTTTTGTCTTTGCTCGTGGACAGCAGCGTCTTGCCATCGGGCGCGAAGGCGACCGACCAGACTTCATCGGTATGCCCGGAGAGTTGCAACAATTCCTGCCCGGTGTAGCCATCCCAGAGCTTGATCTTTTTGTCGAAGCTTGCTGAGGCAAGGCGTTTGCCGTCAGGAGAAAAAGCGATGGAGGAAACGAACGTCGCATGCCCTCTGACACTGGAAATGCGACGACCGGTTTTGACTTCATAGAGATTCACGTCCCCTTCCGCAGATGCTTCCGCCATTCGTTCCCCATCAGGTGAAAAAGCGAGGTCTATGGGGAACGCGGTTGTCTCAAACGAGCGGAGTTTCTTTCCGGTCTGAGCATCACAAAGAACAATCTTATTCGGCAGGGAGAACGCGATTTGTTTGCCGTCCGGCGAGAAGACTGCGCCACCGTTCCAAGTAGCCATCTCCAGACTCTCCTTGAGCGAAAATATTTCCCGCTCGGTATTCACATCCCAAACTTTCAGGGTGGCCGAGCCGCCTGCCGGTTCCAGCGTAGACAGTCGTGTTCCACCGTCAGAAAGCCCTGAAATATAGCCTCCGCTTGATAACGGCGGACGAAAATTTCGCATCAGTTGCTGCGTTTCCAGATTCCAGACTTTGACATCAGGGGGTGAGCTAAGATCGAGATACGCAAAAGTATAAGTGACCAGCCGTTTCCCATCAGAGGTAAAGGCCGCTGTCCCCCCATCTTTCCCGGTAACTACGCTGAAGGCAAAACGCTCTTGGCCTGACAACACATCCCAACCTTGCACTTTGCCATCATCCGTCCGCGCGACAAATGTCTTTCCATCAGGAGACCACTCAATTCCCCAGGCAGCCTCCCTCGTTACTATTATCTCCGGCTCGGAAGTGGCCGCTATCTCCGGGGTCAGAATCGTTCCATCCTTATCAATTATCAGCAATTTTTTCTCCCCTTCGGTAAAAGCAATCAAAACGGGAGCGTTGCTGAGTTCCTTGAGGGCGAGCAGTTCACGCCCTGTCCTGGTTTCCCACACTCTAACGATTTTGTTATCAGCAGTAGCACCGGCAATCATCTGCCCACTCGGTGAAAAGGCACGGCGAGGGAAGAAAATGTCCGCCAGGATTCCTGTTCTCACGAGTTGTTTCCCTGTTATCACATCGTAGATCGCAGAGGATGTGCCACCGTAAGCCAGACTGCGACTGTCAGGCAAAAATGTAGGGTAAGAAAATTCTTGCCTGGGGTTTTTGAAAGACCTGACTTCCTTGCCTGTAACAGTGTCCCAAATTTTTACGATCCCGTCCGACCTGCCAGTCGCCAGGAATTTTCCATCGGGAGAATAATCGAGATAGATAAACCACTTGTTGTCACTTCCGATATTACTTCCGATCTCAGGATATACAGTCATTGAGAGCAATTCCTGCCACGTATTTACATCCCAGATTTTGCTGACTCCATTCAGATACCCTATCGCCAATCTCTGGCTATCCGGCGAAAACACATACCAGCGACCGTTAGCGGAAACTTTTTCAGGAGCCTTACTTTCCTGTCCGGTAGCCCAATCCAGCAGGCGTAAATGTCCCTGCGAGCTGAACGACGTCAGTGTGCGACCATCCGGTGAAATTGATCCCCGGCTAAATCCGTTGACGGTCTTTTGCTTTTGCCAAGTGGTGGTATCCCACAAGGTGGCGTTTTCTTTCTCGTCCCAAACCGCCAATAGTTTTTGGTCAGCGGAAAGCACGGCATACCTTAGTTTATCGTCGAGGCTCAGCTTTCGAGCATTACCTTTTGCCTGCCGCCAAAGATAAAACCACTCGAAGCCGCGAAGGTCTTCCTGCCCATTTGCCGGAATATGTGCGTCCAGTAATTCGCGCATGCGCCCGAAGCTGCCATTCTCCAAATCCTGGCTCGCCAAATTCATCTGCGCCGTGTACAGCAATCGCCGATTCGCTTGCTCCGATTGCACGGCGCGATTGCGTTGGCGAATTGCTACGAATGACAGCACGCCGAGCGCAATAACAATCACGGCGGCGACCGCTGCCGCACGCCACAAGCCGCGCCGATACGCTGCCCGCTGCCGCAATACTTCGGCATCCGGCAGATTCGCCAGCACCCATTCCCGATCAAACACGCGGTAGTAAATGCGATTGCGCACGTACAACAGTCCTTGCGCCACGCGCGTGATGCCGGACAAGCGCAACACGCTGATGAGCGGGTTGGTTTCGTCGTCTTTGACGCGCTGGTTGTTGCGCAGCTTTTTGTACAAATCGAGCAACGCCGCGCGGTCGGCTTCGCTTTTCAGCAGGCGTTCACGGACAAAGAGCAGGTTGTCATCGCGTTCGCGGGCGCGCGTCGTGAAAAACAACTCTTCGCACAACCGATCAATCCCGGCGGCATCGTTGATCTGCTTGTCTTCGGCAGTGGCTTGGCAGAGGCGCTGCGTCAAATACGGATGCCCGCCTGTCCAGTACAAAATGCGCTTGAGTAATTTTGTCGCGGTTTTGTCATCGCGTCCCAAACCCCGCTCAAGTGGCGCGGCTTCGTCGTCGGTGAAATCGTTCAACTCAATCCGCTGCCCAATATTGAACGGCGTCGTGCGCGTGTCGCGGATCAAATCCGAAGGTGACGCGACACCGAGCAGACAGAACGTCAGGCGTTCCAATTCCGCGTCTTCCGTGCGCCGATTGTAGAGTTCACGGATCGCGGCAAAGAACTCATCGGTCGAAAACGGCAAGCTGCGCACGGCATCAATTTCGTCTACAAAAATCACAATGCGACCCGCGAGCCGTGGCAGTACGACGTCCCGAATTGCCTTCATCCAACGCAACAACGGGCTGAGCCGTGAGTTGGCGAGCCAAAAATCTTCGAGTTCGTCTTCGAGGTTGAATTGTTGGCCGACACGCGCGAGCAAGCCGTCATACCATTGCTCGGCATTCAGATTTTGCCCAATCGCGGTCAGGTCAAGCACGGCAACGTGAACGCCTTCTTCGCGCAGTCGGGCTGCCGTGCGCACCATCAACGAAGACTTGCCCATTTGCCGCGAAGTCAGCACGTAACAGAACTTGCCCTGCATCAAACCATCATACAAAGCCTGATCGGCGCGGCGTTGGACATAACACGCGGCATCGCGCCGCAGCGTGCCTCCGGTGACATAAAAACTGTCGTTTGCGGGTTTCATTTCAGTTGTGGTCATAGCTGCAATTCCTCTCTCAAATTGTTTGCAGCGGGTAAGGCGGGAACTGTGGACAAAAACTGCCACGAAAAATAAAAAATATTTGAGCGCGCGTAGCCCTGGGAGCGCAGGCAGGGATGCCTGCGCTCCCAGGCGCTTCGCCTTCACAACAACCGCTTCGCCAGATATGTTGCATACAACTGACAACGTGGTCGTGCATCGCGCGCCGAATCACCCACAATCACCCCGGCGCTGCGCAAGCGGTAAAAGCTTTCCTGCGTCGGGCACGGTTGCTGGCGCAACAATCCGCGCACGATGTCGCTCAACTCTTTGTCTTGTTCTAATGACGCGACGATGCGGCGCAAATGATCGCCGAATGGCCCGTCTTCGTGATCGGCAATGGCCGTTAATGCCGACAAGCTGCGCTGATGCGTGACCATCTCCTGCAAGCCGCAACGCACCAGATACGGATGCCCGCTGACGAGTTCGTAATAGCTGGCAACCTCGCTCGTTTGCAGCGGTGCGCCGTAGCGTTGATTTAATTCAGCAACCTGCGCGGGCGTGAAATCTTCGAGCGCCAAGCGCGTGCCGACATTGAACGGCGATTGATTCATGTCGCTGATGAACAGGTGCGCTTCGGTCGCGTAGGCAATCGCCATCGTCAGGCGTTGCCACGGGCCTTGCGGGTCGAGCGAGCGTTCGTTGTGCCACGAACGAAAGAGGCCGAAGACTTCGCTGCCGAAGGCGCAGGCGAACAGACGATCTACTTCGTCCAATCCCCAGACGAGATGCGCGGACAACTTGCCAAGCACTTCGCGGCGAATGAATCGCTCGAAATTGATGCTCGCGCCGCGTCGTGCATTCCACACGTCTTCCGGGACGACGTCCAAATCCAGTTGGTCGGCGATCAAGTCCGCGAGCGCGAGATAAAACGATTCGGCGGAGGTGAGATCATCGGCGCTGAGTTTTTGCAAATCGGTCAACACGACTTTCGCTCCGGCTTGACGGGCTTGTTGGAGGCCGCGTGCGAGCAGGGAAGTCTTGCCGACTTGCCGCGCGCCTTTCAGCAACACGATGCTGTCCTGTCGTCCGATGGCGGTGCGAAATTCTTCGTCCGCCGGGCGCACAATGTAAAAGCGCGAATCAAGCGGAACCGCGCCGCCTGCGGGTTCGAGCGGATGCGAATGCTGTACGGGCGGGAATTGAGCGGGCATTGTCAACGTGGATTGTGCCTCGTGCTCGGATAATTCCAGCGCGCGTTTGGTGGTCTTCAATTCGTCGAGCAGGACTTTGATATTCGCCCAACGTGTGTCGCGGTCTTTCGCCAACGCTTTGCCGACGAGACGTTGCAATTCGACAGATGCCGCGAGCGGCGCGGGGTCGTGTTCGAGGATCGCGGCAATGGTGTCGGCGGTGGTTTCGCCCGCAAACGGAACGCGCCCGGCGATCATTTCATAGAGCACCACACCGAAACTGAACAGATCGGTGCGTACGTCTACCGCCTGCCCGCGAATTTGTTCGGGCGACATATAACGCGGCGTACCCATCACCTTGCCCGCCTCGGTGTGAAAGCTTTGCGCCCCTTCAAATGACGCATTCAATTTGGCCAGGCCGAAGTCCAGCACTTTCACGATACCGTCTTTGCGCAGCATGACGTTTTCCGGCTTGATGTCGCGGTGGATGATTCCAACAGCGTGGGCTTCGGCGAGCGCGTTGGCGATTTGTATCGCAATCTCTAACGCTTCGGAAACACTGAATGCTGCCTCGCTCAAGCGGTCGCGCAACGTCGCGCCGTCAATGAATTCGGTGGCGATGAATTGCATTCCATCCGCTTCGTCAATCGCAAAAATCGTGATGATGTTTGGATGATTCAAGGCCGAAGCGGCGCGCGCTTCCTGGCGAAAGCGTTGCACTCGCTCGCCGTCGCGCGTGAATTCGGGCGGCAGGATTTTCAGCGCGACGTGGCGACCGAGTTTGGTGTCCTGGGCCAAATAGACTTCGCCCATCCCGCCGCGACCGAGCAGCGACAGAATCTTGTAATGTCCGATTTCCTTGCCGAGCATCGTCATGGCGTTTTCCTCCGCGAGTGTCTGCGCTGCGACTTCGAGCGCAGGCGTGTTGAGAAACGCGGTGTCTGCAACCGCGTTATCATTGGCGATGAGCAAGGCTTCGACTTCCTGCCGAACGTCGTCATCGGTGGCTTGAGACAACAACGCCGCGCGCTGGTGCGACGGCAAGCCGACAACTTCGCCAAACAATTGATAAATGAGTTGCCATTGTTCAGGAGTTGGTTTCATAGTTTTTTTGGAGATAACGGAACAGACGGAAATAACGGAATGAACGGAAAAATACAGCCCGATTTACGCTACCTTGCTTTCCGTTTGTTCCGTTATCTCTCTTTGTCATTTGCTATCGTTTCAATTCACGATACAACCACGCGCGCGCCGCCTGCCATTCACGCAAAATAGTGCGCGGCGAAAGGTTCATCACCTCGGCAGTCTCTTCGACGCTCAAGCCGCCAAAGTAACGCAATTCGACCAACAAGCATTTGCGTGCATCTATTTCTGCCAGCGTGTTCAGCGCATCATCCAACGCAATAATTTCTCCATCACGACGCGGGGCGGCCAGATTGGCTTCGTCCATCTCGACTTGCTGTGCCTCACCGCCGCGTTTGGCGTAGTGGCGGGAACGTGCGAAATCTACCAACACGCGCCGCATCATTTGTGCGGCCAGTCCGAGGAAATGCGCGCGATTCTTCCACTCGACATTTTTCCATTCGGCCAATCGCACGTAGGCTTCATTGATGAGCGCGGTGGTTTGCAAGGTGTGACCGCGCCGCTCGCCCCGCAAATACGCGTGCGCCAGCCGATGCAACTCGTCGTACACGAGCGGCAACAACTCCGCGGCGGCCTCGAGACGGTCGCTCGTGGCGACCGTCGCGACGTTGCGTTGCATCACCTGCGAGACGTCCATGGCGCTGTCCTCCTGGGCCTCGATGCTAGGTCTCTCGTGGCCGGT
>JAEUQN010000285.1 GCA_016789725.1 Blastocatellia bacterium
GTCGTAGCGCATGCCAACTATGAAGACAACCGCTGGGAAAATGAGCTGGTGCTGGTAGATGTCGCTACTGGCGTGCAACGCGCCTTGACGAGCGGTCGTCACGATGTCGCGCAACCGCGCTGGTCGCCGTCGGGAGATCGTTTGGCCTTCATTTCCGCCGCGCCGACAGGACGAGAAAATAAGCCGCAGATATTCGTGCTGCCGCTGAATGGCGGCGAAGCGAAGCGCATTACGAACGCACCGAACGGTGTGCAGCATTACGCGTGGAAACCCGATGGACAGGAAGTTGCTTTCGTCACTGCCGATGATTCACCTAATAAGAAAATCGGCGACCGCGAAATCTCGTTTGAGGTCGGCAATGACCATTTTCTGACGAATGCCGGAGCAGTTTCATCGCATATCTGGCTGACGGGCGCTAACGGTGGCAAAGCGAAACGGCTCACATCAGGCGACTGGAGCTTGCCGGTCACGTTGCCGCCCGGCTCGCCCTCCTCTCCGCTCTCGTGGTCGCCGGATGGTAAATCCATTGCTTTCGTTAAACGCCTCAGTCCGCATTCCGGCGACGCGCGTCAAGCTTCAGTGCAAATTCTGGATGTCGCAACAGGCGCAATGCGCGCGCTGACAGGGCGCAGTCAAAGGGAAAGTCAGCCCGTATTTTCTCCTGATGGCTTGCGTATCGCTTACTGGTATCCACGCGATGGTCAAGCAGGGAATATCAATGAGATACAGGTGACAAGCGCCGCTGGTGGTGAAGGCAACAGTGTAACGAAGGTATTGGATCGCAATGTCGTTCGATCAATATGGATGCCAGACAGTAAATCATTCATCACAGGCGGCAACGACGGCACACGCGTTTCGTTGTGGTTACAACCGCTGGAGGGCGCGGCGCGACGGCTCGATTTGGGCAATATCAATCCGGCAGGCGCGTTCTGGATTGATGCCAGTATTAGCAACGATGGCAGTCTTGCTTTTACGGGTAGCGAACCCTATCGCCCGACGGAGCTTTATTACCTGCCTTCGCTCACGGCAAAGCCGAAGCGATTGACTGATTTCAACGGGCAGGTCACGACGTTATCACTTGGCAAGGTCGAAAAAATCGAATGGGCGAATGACGAATTCAAAATGGACGGCGTACTGACCTATCCACCTGACTTTGTGGCAGGGCGCACCTATCCGTTGGTGTTGTTTATCCACGGAGGACCGGCCTCTGCTTCCAAAGAATCATTCGGCGAGCGAGCGCAGTTGATGGCGGCGCGCGGGTGGATAATCTTCGAGCCGAACTATCGCGGCAGCGACAATCTGGGCAGCAAGTTCATGCGTGGGATTTTCAATGATGCAGGCGCAGGGCCTGGACGTGATGTGATGGCGGGAATCGAGGCGGTGAAAAAGCGTGGCTTCGTTGATACGACCCAGATGGCGGTTTCCGGCTGGTCGTATGGCGGTTATATGACGACGTGGTTGATTGGGCATTATCAAGGCTGGAAAGTTGCGGTTGCTGGGGCAGCCGTGACCGATATGATGGATCAATATAACATCGGTGATGGTAACGTGAGTCGGGCTGGCGGTTTTGGCGGTTCGCCGTGGACTGGTGATTTTGAGAAGGCTTACCGCGAGCAATCGCCGATCACGAAGGCGCCGCAGATCAAAACACCGACCCTGATCCTGTCCACAACAGGCGATGTGCGCGTACCGATTACACAGTCATACAAGCTCTATCATGCCTTGCGCGACAACAATGTACCCGTGCAATTCATTGCTTATCCGGTGGCCGGGCATTCTCCCGGTGATCCCGTCCGGCAACAGGACGTCAATCGGCGCTGGATCGAATGGCTGGAAAAATATCTTGCGCCGTCGGCGACTTCGCAGAAGCAATAATTCGCTGTCACAGTAACGCAACCAGCTATCGTTGTGGGGTTTCAGGAGGAAATCGCTTGATCCTGGCGTGAGCCTGCGTCCTCGTCATTCTTGAAACTGTAGACTAAACAAGCCCCGCAACCCTGGCTGGTTGTGCTACGCTATCCGCGTATTTTCGTTCTCTTGAAAACTCTCCATTCTTGAAGGAGCAGTAAATGACATTCCCCATGACCCGACGCAGCTTTCTGACTTCGACCGCGATGGCCGCTATGAGCGTAGCGGCGACACGGCTGTACGCGCAGGCCGCCGATAGCAATCTCACGTCGCTGACCTTGCGTCAAGCATCTGATCTGTTGCGCAAGAAAAGCGTCACGTCCGTCGCCTTGACGCAAGCCTGTCTCGCGCGCATCGAAAAGTTGCAGCCCGCGTTGAATGCCTTCATCACCGTGACGGCGGAACACGCGCTCGCACAAGCGCGTGAGATGGATGCGGAAATCAAAGCGGGAAAATGGCGTGGGCCATTGCACGGCGTTCCCATCGCGCTCAAAGACAACATAGACACAGCGGGTATTCGCACCTCTGCCGCAAGCGCGTTGTTTGCCGAACGCATTCCGACCGAAGATGCCGAAGTTACACGACGATTGAATACGGCGGGCGCGGTGCTGCTCGGCAAATTGAATATGGACGAATTCGCGGCGGGCGGCACTTCGACCAGCACATACTTTGGCGCGGTGCATAATCCGTGGGCGCTGGATCGCACAGCGGCGGGTTCTTCTGGCGGTTCCGGTGCAGCGGTCGCGGCGGAGCTTTGTTACGGGGCGCTCGGCACGGACACGGGCGGTTCGATTCGCGGCCCGGCTTCATTTTGCAGTATCGTTGGTTTCAAGCCGACGTATGGACGTTCCAGCATTCGCGGCATCATTCCGCTGTCGTGGTCGCTGGATCATGTCGGGCCGATGTGCCGCACGGTCGAGGATGCGGCGATTCTGTTGCAATCAATCGCGGGCTACGATGCGCAGGATTCGACGACCGTAGATGTGCCCGTACCGGATTTTATTGCGGGAATGAAGGCGTCGGTTGCAGGCTTGCGATTGGGACTGCCGCGCATTCAATACTTTGAAAAACTTGATCCTGAAGTCGCCGCTGCGATGCAGGCAGCCTTAGCGGTCTTGAGCAAATTAACTGCCTCAACGCGCGAAGTAACGTTGCCACCGACCGGGACGATTTACACGGCGCTGGGCGGCGCGGAAACGTATGCGTATCACGCCGCGATGTTCGCCAAAACGCCGCAGCTTTATCAAGCGACGTTGCGGCGACGCCTGGAGGCAGCCGCGAAAGTTTCGACCGCCGATTACATTCTGCTGCGCCGCGAAGTCGAGCATTTGCGGCACACCGTCGGCAGTGTGTTTTCGCAAGTGGATTTGCTCATCACGCCAATGTCGAAACGACCGCCGCGCACGCTGGATGAAATCGCCAAACTGATGCAAAGCACGACGCCGTCATCGCCGGAACTGAACAATAGCAATCCCTTTAATATTTTCGGACTCCCCGCGATTTCGATTCCCTGCGGTTTCACGAAAAATGGCTTGCCCATTGGCCTGCAAATCAGCGGCCCGCATTGGGCGGAAGCGCGCGTGCTGGCGCTGGCAGCAGCCTACGAACAAGCGACGGAATGGCACAAACGACGGCCTCCGTTGAAATTGCAATGATCCTATCGCCCTTGAGGATAGAGCGAAAAAAGAATGATGCTGAGATGTGACCGATTACAAACGTCGTAACTCTACATTTTGGACGCCTTCTGCCAAGCTGAGTGCCCGGACCAATTCAACGTCAGCGACCTGATCGCGCAAGCGAATGGCATAAGTGAAGTCGAAGGCGCTTCCCTGCTTGGCGGTCGCGGTTGTGCGCAGATCACAAACGTCTAAAAACTGGTCAAAGGCCGGTTGTAACACTTCGTCCGGTTCATATCCCAACCCAAGGCGGACAATGAGTTGCAATCCCCCGGCACTCGGTATTGCAGAAATTGAATGAGGGCGCATCACAAACGAAGCAATCCCCGTGATGATAATCCCGACCACTGCTACATCGAGATGTCCGGCCCCCACAGCCATCCCCACGACAACGGCAAAAATCACATAAACGGTGTCGCGTGTATCCTGCACCACAGTTCGGAATCGCACGATGGACAAAGCACCCACTAAGCTAAAGGCGCGCGCGATATTGTCCCCTATGACCTGTGTGCTCATGGCGATCACAATGGTCATCAGCACCAATGTCGTCAAGAACGTCGTCGCTGGCAGTTCGTCTCGCCGATGCGTCCACCGATAAATGCCCGCCACAACAGCACCCAGCAGAAATGCCATCACGAGACGTAGAAGTAACGTCCAGATCGAAAGTTCGGTACTGCTTTGCACGGTTTGTTGTAACCACTCAGGCATGCCAATTTCTCCCGGATGACAAAGTTCGTGAAGAAGATATTGCGTAGGCTTTCACCTGGAAGCGAATGCCGTTCGGATGGTCTTCGATATTGAGGGAAAAGAGTTAAAGCCTGGGAAAAGAGTTTGTAAATGATGTAAAGAGTTTAGTGGAGATCACTTGATTTTCACCCGCACAGGAATCTTTTTCCGTTTTTTCGTCGGCTTGTGATTGATGCTGGGGTTCGTGCCATTGCCCGCGTGATATTGCTCGACGCGTTTGCTCAAGGTGTTGCGATGAATTCCCAGTGCCAGCGATGCTTTTGAGAGATTGTTGTTATGACGGGTCAACACCTTCAGGATGAATTGCTTCTCAAACTCCTGCAATGCCTCTTCAAACAAAATGCCACCGTTGATCATGCGATCAATAAGCTGATCCATTTCCTGTTTCATCGTGATTCTTTCTCTTACTTACCCAAAGCATCGGTCAGGTCTTTTCCGGTAAGCAAACGATAGGCTTCCAAATATTTGGCGCTGGTATTGGCGACCACCTCTGCGGGCAATTCTGGTGCGGGCGGCGTCTTGTCCCAATCCAGGGTTTCAAGGTAATTGCGGACATACTGCTTATCAAACGAGGGCTGCGACTGCCCCGGAGAATATTGATCCTGGGGCCAGAAGCGAGATGAATCAGGGGTTAAGGCCTCGTCAATCCAAATCAACTCATCGCCGCGAAGTCCGAATTCAAACTTCGTGTCGCAAATAATAATGCCGCGCGTTTCAGCGTAGGCAGCGGCTTCGGCGTAAATTTGCAGGCTCAATTGCTCAAGACGTGCCGTCAATTCTGCTCCGACAATGGCGGCCATTTCCGCAATTGAAACGTTGATATCGTGTCCTTCTTCTGATTTGGTGGCGGGCGTAAAAATGGGTTCTGGCAACTTCGCAGATTCAAGCAGTCCAGCGGGCAGAGGATGTCCGCAAACTTCACCGGTCCGAAGATAATCTTTCCACCCTGAACCAGCCAGATAGCCACGCACGACGCACTCAAATGGAATGACCGCCGCTTCGCGTGTAAACATTGAGCGCCCGTCCAATTGATTCTGCGAAGCCGATGAAAGAGTTGCCAACAAATCTGCCGGAAAGGATTGCACCCGGCTGGCGAGCATGTGATTTGGAACAAGGTTCGCAAATTTCTCAAACCAGAACTTGGAGATTTGCGTCAGGACTGCCCCTTTGAGCGGAATCGCATTTGGCAAAATACAATCAAAGGCCGAAATCCGATCCGTAGCGACAATCAACAAATGATCCTCATCCACGCGATACACATCGCGCACCTTACCGCGCCGAGCCAGCGCAAGTTCGGGAATCTCCGAAGTCGTAATAGCAGTTCCTGTCAATGACAAAGCAAACCTCTTTCCTGTGTTGACCGCCAGCAGGCCAATCACAAACAAAGCGCGGGTAATACGATGATAGCAAGCTCTGGGGGCTTGTAAGGTGCGTGCATTATTGGCACGTAAATTTTGGTTGTCAAGGCTGAGCGAAGCCACGATTCACCGGAATCTCAGAGAATTCAGTCGTCCTTTCTCCACTGACATCAACTACCGGCAAAAGGCTCCATGAATCGTTCATTTATCAGGGAGGAGGCGCAAACGGAAAGTGCAGGCCGAGGTAGATTCAGCCTGCACTTTTTACCAACACGTAATGAGAGGATTATTGATTACACAAGGCTGCAACCGACGAAAGATATGGAGTGAGTCCAGGTCAGGAAGCCGATGACCTGGACTCTGTCGTGCCAGCCCATCACCAAATCGTGATGGTGTAGGTGTGGATGGCTTCACAGGTGTTGGCGGTGTTTTTTGCCAGCAACGTGAAGGTGTAGGTCCCGCGCGTG
>JAEUQN010000286.1 GCA_016789725.1 Blastocatellia bacterium
AATAGGTCTTAGCTACGTCCATTTCGTGAAGCCCTTTGACCTGCTCAAGTTTCGCCAGGTTTTCCTCAATTTGAGAACTCATTGCGGACTTCGCACATTTTGATTGGGCGGCCTTGAGCTGATAGTACGCCTGGTTGGCTTTGGTCATATCACGATTATATGCACCGGCCTGGCGCATATAGGATTCTGCCATCTGAACATAAACATCACAGACCTTAGGATGAGTCGGGAAATATTGCACGAAGTCCCTATACTGTGCGACAGCCTGTTCCAGATTGCTGGAACCTCCTTCCAGATAAAAAGAATCTGCAATCGCCAATTTTGAGAGTGACAAATATTCGCTGTCTGGGTAAGTGGAAATGATAACGTTATAAGTCAGGCGTGCCTCGTCAAAGCGACCTTTGCGGAGCTTTTCCGAGGCTTGCTCATACAATTCTTTATCCCGTCCTGGAGCTGCGACGTTATCATTTTTCACTGTATCCTTGCCTTTGCCACAACCCGCTAACAAAAGAAGAGTGGAAAGCAAAGCGAGGGTCAGCATCAGCGTGAGGCTTTTATATTTCATACAGAGACTCCTTAAAAAAAACCTGGGAGCGCAAGCCTTAATAGCCCGCCTGTGATGGTATTTCGGATTAGTTAGACCAGTTGAGCTTCAGTAACGGACTGAAGCATTTGCTGGATTGCTTGAGCCGGGCTTTCAGTGCCAAAAATAGCAGACCCAGCGACGAGAATTTCGGCACCAGCCTCGACCACCACTGCCGCGTTGTCAGTAGTGATTCCTCCATCAATTTCGATCTGTGCTTGAGAGCCGTGTAATTGTAACAGGACACGCAATCTTCGCAACTTATCAAGAGAAGACATTATAAACTGCTGCCCGCCAAAACCTGGGTTGACCGACATTAATAATACATAATCAACGTCAGAAATAACCTCTTCAATTGCTGTCAGCGGCGTTGCGGGATTGAGTACCACTCCTGCGCGACACCCCGCCTGACGGATATATCCAAGCGTACGGTGCAAATGATAAGTGGCTTCGGGGTGTACCGAGATCATATTGGCCCCAGCACGGGCAAATTCGCTGATGTATTTATCCGGATCCTCAATCATCAAGTGGCAATCAATCGGAAGCTGGGTCACACGCCGCACAGCCTGGACGATAAATGGTCCGATTGTAATATTCGGCACAAAATGTCCGTCCATTACATCTACGTGAATGTATGATGCGCCACCGTGCTCGACCGCAACAATTTGTTCACCAAGTCGGGTGAAATCTGCTGCCAGAATTGAAGGGGCGATCTTAACCATAGTGCTCAATTCGTCCCCGCCTTTTTCGGACTGGGTTTCGCTGACGGTTTTGTCACTGGCGATGGAGAGGGTTTTCCTTTGCCCATCGGTGATGGCGACGGTTTTCCTTTGCCGGGTTCGCCTGCATTTTTGTTCAATGTTTTATCGGGTTCTTTACCTTTATTTATAACGGTCTTAGATGTTTTGCTTGCCTCACTATCGGTTGCCGCTGATTTGTCAGCTCCTTCTGTTGGCGAGGTGCTCGGTTTTGGTTTGGGTTTTGGTTTGGGAGTTGTAGACGGTTTAGTCTCCGCTTTGGCGTCTTCTTTCTTCGCTTCTATCCCGGTACTAACGGTAACGCTGATGACTTGCCCGGCTTTGACTGTTGCTCCGGGGGAGGGCATTTGCTCGCTAATGAGATTGGCTTGAACCTTTTCATCTGTCCCTCGGGACCGAACTTTAAGCCGCAACCCTTCTGGCTCTAGGATTTTCTCCGCATCGCCTTCTGCTTTCCCGATCAAATCAGGAACCTTGACCTCTTTGCCACGCAGGGATAGATAAACCACCAATCCGGCGCTAATGAAAAAAGCAACCGCTAGAATAATTGCTGTCCCCAGCTTTTGCAGGAGCGAACCATTGATGGAAGACGTATAAGTATCCAAACCTGAATCCTGACCTATTATTTTTTTGATACCCCAACGCAAGCAGTCTATTTGCCCAAACGCTGAGAGTCAAACGCAGGGAAGGCGTTTCATTGTTCGTCGTGAATCGTTGTTAGCTTGATGATCTCAAATTTGCGCACACCGCTCGGCGTTTGAACGCGTACCTCATCACCCTCCTCTTTATTGAGTAAGCTCTTGCCAATCGGTGATGAAGTCGAAATCAATCCTTTTTCAAAATCTGATTCTTCGGGCGCAACGAGCCGATACGTGACTTCTGAGCCACGATCAATGTCTTTGAGCACTACGGTCGAACCGTAAGACGCGCGGTCGCGTGGTAATTTGCTGATGTCAATGCTCGACAGTTTGACGATTTGTTGTTGGAGTTGCTGGACGCGCGCGCGCACGAAGTCCTGGCGTTCTCTCGCCATTTTGTATTCAGCGTTTTCAGAAAGATCACCGTGTGCGGCTGCCGTTCGCAACGCACGCGGCAGTTCCACTGACAATTCATACTCAAGTGCTCTGAGTTCCGCTGCGACTTTTTCTTTTCCGCTTAGTTCTGTTGATTCGCTCACAATCATTATTCCTTCTGGGGGCTGTAAAGTTACGGTATTTCGATCAATAAAAAAACGTGACTGCCGCAAGCTCTGCATTACTGGGGTCAGTAGCGAAGCTGCGGCAGTCTGAAAAAGCTACCACAGATGGGGGCTTGGGCGAAAGGGGGTTATACGCCCAGCACGTTGACCAGTTCCTGAACCGCGCCCGCCGATTTTTGTAGGGCCGCACGTTCTTCAGTGGTCAAATTAATCTGAATAATTTCCTCAATGCCATTTGCACCGAGTTTGACCGGCACCCCCACATATAAGCCATTGATGCCGTATTCACCTTCCAAGTAGGCGGCACAAGGCAGAATTTTCTTCTTGTCCTTGAGAATCGCCTCGACCATTTCAACGGTTGCGGCGGATGGTGCGTAGTAGGCCGACCCCGTTTTGAGCAGGCTCACGATTTCTGCACCGCCATTGGCCGTCCGAGTTACGATCTGATCAATAACTTCTTTGGGCAGTAATTCAGTGACAGGAATGCCTGCACAGGTCGAATAACGAGGAAGTGGAACCATCGTGTCGCCGTGTCCGCCCAGCACGAAGGCAGTGATATTTTCCACGGAGACCTCAAGTGCTTCGGCCAGGAACGTGCGCATGCGCGCCGAGTCCAGCACTCCAGCCATCCCGATGACACGGTTTTTCGGGAAGCCCGATTTTTTGAATGCCACTTGTGACATTGCATCCAGTGGATTGGAAACCACAATGATGATGCTATTCGGCGAATACTTGACAATCTCTTCCGTCACGCTGCCGACAATGCCGCCATTCGTATTCAGGAGGTCGTCGCGGCTCATGCCCGGCTTACGAGCGATGCCAGACGTAATCACCACGACATCGGAATTGGCAGTTTCACGATAGCCATTCGTGCCGACCAGTTTGCAATCATAGCCCTCAACCGGGCCTGATTCGGCTAAGTCCAATGCCTTGCCTTGCGGCATGCCTTCGATGATGTCTACCAGTACCACATCGCAGAGTTCTTTATCTGCCAAACGATGCGCCGTAGTCGCACCGACGTTTCCTGCGCCAACAACTGTAACTTTCTTGCGAGCCATATTGCTCTTTTCCTTTCTCTAGGAGTGAATTGTAACGATTAAGCAGACCGCGCAGTCTATGGTAGAAACAAGGTGTGAGTCAACTTTGTAGAAAGTGACTTCTTGCGACATAATCCGAAAAATCAACGATCACATCGCAAACCTAAGAATTTGAGCGTATGAAAACTAGGCGAGATTTCCTGCAACAGTCCAGCGCGTTTTTGCTTTTGCCTTTCACGGTGGCTTCCACTAAAGAATTGCGCGCGGATGTCGCAATCATTGGTGGCGGACTCGGCGGTGTTGCGGCGTCGCTCGCGGCGTTGCGCAATGGACAACGCGTGATCCTGACCGAAGAAACCGATTGGATCGGCGGACAGACCACGTCGCAAATCGTGCCGCCCGACGAACATCGCTGGATTGAATCGTTCGGCGGAACCGCGAGCTATCGCCGTTATCGCACCGCAATCCGCGATTATTACCGCCACCATTATCCGTTGACTGAAACGGCCCGCGCGACATTGAGTCTCAACCCTGGTAACGGCAGCGTTTCGCGCATCTGCCACGAACCCCGCGTGTCCGTCGCCGTGTTGGAAGCGATGCTTGCGCCTTATGTCAGCAGCGGTCGCTTAATCGTCTTACTCAAACACCAGCCCGTCGCAGCCGATGTGCAAGGCAACACGGTGCGCGCAGTGACCGTGAAAAGTTTGGAGAACGGTGTGGTGCGCACGATTCACGCACCGTATTTTCTGGATGCGACGGAACTCGGCGATTTACTGCCGCTCACGAAAACCGAATACGTCACCGGCTTTGAGTCAAAGCAGCAAACTGGCGAATTGCACGCGCCAGAAAAAGCGCAGCCATTAAATATGCAGGCGATCACGTGGTGTTTTGCGATGGAGCATCGCGCGGGCGAAGACCACACGATTGATCGTCCTGATGATTACCCATTCTGGCGCAACTACATTCCGAAACTCGACACGCCGTGGCCGGGCAAATTTTTGTCGTGGGAACAATCGCATCCACACACGCTGAAACCGCGCGTTGGCTCGATTGATCCCGAAGGCAAAGGCTTGCCGCCGAACGTGCAAAATTTTTGGACGTATCGCCGCATCATTGACCAGAAAAATTTCGCCCCCGGCACATTCACCGCCGACACAACAATTGTGAACTGGCCGATGAACGATTACTTCCTCGGCCCGATTATTGAAGTCAGCGAGGCCGAAGCCGCCAAACATCTGCGCGGCGCAAAACAATTAAGCTTATCGTGGTTGTACTGGCTGCAAACCGAAGCGCCGCGCCCTGATGGCGGCATCGGTTGGAAAGGCTTGCGCCTGCGTCCTGACATCACCAGCACAGAAGATGGCTTAGCAAAATATCCGTACATCCGCGAATCCCGTCGCATTCAAGCTGAGTTCACAGTGCTGGAACAACACGTCGGCACCGAAGCGCGCACCGCAATGCTCAAGCAAAAGCCCGAAGACGTTACGGCGGAAACGTTCGCTGACTCCGTCGGCGTTGGCTCGTATCGCATTGATTTGCACATGAGCACGGGCGGCAACAATTACATTGATGTTAGTTCGCTGCCATTTCAAATTCCGCTTGGCGCGTTGATTCCGAAACGTGTAGAAAATCTGTTGCCAGCGTGCAAAAACCTCGGCGTGACCCACATCACGAACGGTTGTTATCGTTTGCACCCTGTCGAATGGAACATCGGTGAAGCCGCAGGCGCATTGGCCGCGCACGCGAATCAGATCAAACAAACACCGCGCAGCATTCGCAACACTCCAAAACTGCTCGCCGAGTTTCAGGCCAAGCTGCAACAGCAAGGCGTCGAAATCGCGTGGCCTAAACTTCGCCCTGTATAGACTCCGTATAGAAAAGCTATGAAACGAGTTTTGCCCGTCTCCATTATTATGCTGTTCACGTTCGCACTGCTTCCGCAGTTTGCTTCCCGCAGCCAGGTTAAAGTGGATTTCGTGCGCGACATTCAGCCGATTTTGCAAACCTCGTGCGCGCCTTGCCATTTTGGCGACAAGCCCAAAGCCGAATTGCACCTTGGCAACAAAACCATCGCGCTCAAGCACCTCATTCCGGGCAACAGCAAAGACAGCCGTTTGGTGCAGCGACTCTTGGGCGAAGGCGGCGAAAAACGCATGCCGCTCGGACGCGAAGCACTAAAGCCAGAACAAATCGAACTCATCAAACGCTGGATTGACGAAGGCGCGAATTGGCCGGATGCTGCGTCAGTTGAAGCCAAGCTGCAAAAGCATTGGGCCTTCGTTGCGCCGGTTCGCCCCTCTGTGCCAAAAATCCAAAATCCAAAATCCAAAATCCAAAATCCGATTGATAATTTCATCCTCGCCAAACTCGAAGCCGAAAATCTTCAACCTTCGCCGGAGGCCGATAAAATCACGCTGCTGCGACGTTTGAGTTTGGATTTGATTGGCTTGCCGCCGACGCCAGAAGAAGTGGACGCGTTTCTGAAAGACACTTCATCCAAAGCTTACGAGAAGCAAATGGAGCGGTTGCTTGCCAGTCCGCATTACGGCGAAAAGTGGGGGCG
>JAEUQN010000287.1 GCA_016789725.1 Blastocatellia bacterium
AAATACAGCAACGTCAAAGCGAATCTTGAGTTGTATAATTTAGAAGCTGATGCCGGCGAAAAACTTAATGTGGCAGACAAACATCCTGAGGTCGTCAAACGCCTTGAACTATTGGCCGAACAGGCACGCGAAGACCTGGGCGATAAGCTCACAAACCGCTCAGGCAAAGGCGTGCGCGAGCCGGGACGATTAGTGGAGCAATAAATTGTGAAGAGCTATTTCACCGCAGAGGCGCAGAGATTTCGCAGAGAGATGCAGAGGTTTTCCTCAAAATTCCTCGGCGAACCTCTGCGCTACCTCTGCGCCTCTGCAGTGAAAACCTGTTTGCTCTTCTATCTCTCCTCATTTGCCATCGCCGCAAAACCTATCACCATCTCTACGAGTTTTGAAGGCGGCAGCTTGGGCAAAATTGAAGCCGTTTCAGCCACGCATTTTCGTTGCGGCGTCAAAGGGGAAAGCGATCAGGATGGGCGCAATCGCCAGGCCAATTGGTATTACTTTCGGGTGGATGGCGCTAAAGGCAAGTCGCTCACCCTTGAGATGGTGGATTTGCCGGGAGAGTACAATTACGCGCCCAACCGCGGCGCGGTCACCGGCGAAACGCTACCCTGGTATAGCGAAGATAATCAACATTGGAAACAGGTCGAAGTGGCAGAATATCAAGCGGAAACGCCGCTTCTGCGACTACGCCTCACACCACGCCGCAATCAGCTTTGGATTGCCCATGTCCCGCCCTACACCAATCGAAATTTGCAGCAACTGCTACAAGAATTCCGAACGCATCGCGCGTTGAAACAACAAACCATTGGCAAAACGGTTCAGGGGCGAGACCTCTTATTGCTCACGATTACAGATGAACGTGTACCACCAAACGAGAAACATGTGATCTGGTTGATGTTCCGCCAGCACAGTTGGGAAGCGGGGTCATCGTGGGCGGGCGAGGGGGCCATTCGTTTTTTGCTGTCGAGCGCACCGAGCGCAGTCATTCTGCGACAGACCGCAATCTTCAAAATCTTCCCGCTGTGCGATCCTGATGGTGTGGCGCGTGGCGGCGTGCGCTTCAATGTCAATGGCTTCGATCTGAATCGCAATTGGGACACGGTAGACAATGCGAAGATGCCAGAAATCGCGGCCCAACGAAAAGCGATTCTTGATTGGGTAGATGGCGGTCAACGGGTCGATTTGTTTCTGTCGCTGCATAACACCGAAAGATCAGAATATCTGGAAGCACCGCCGGACACCGAGGGTCGCCATCGCGCCTTGACACAGCGATTATTCAAGCTGCTTTCCGTCAATCAAACTTTTTCTCCCACACGCCAGCCCCAGGCCGCCGAAGCCTCGACAACAATTGGTAAGCCCGGTCGAATGACGGTGATTCAGGGGCTATATAAAGACCGCCGACTCCCGGCCTTTTTGATTGAGCAAATGATTACCAAACACCCTAAACTGGGTCGGCAGCCCACCCCAGCGGACCGACAGCAGTTTGGGGCCGATTTGGTCTATGCGATGTGGCAGGCCGTCGAGCGTTAAAGAGGTCTTTCGATACAAGAGTGACATCGCTTTCACCGTTCCCGTAATTCTCAGTCACTCTTGCCGCCAGGCTCCCTCAGACGATACAATCCGCGCTGTTCCGCCTCTATCTCACGACTCCCCTTTGTTTCTGAATCAGGTGGAAGGGCTTTATTCACTTGAAAGGTAGTATCTGATGAAACACTCTACACTCTTTTTGGCATTGTTATTCCTCTGTTTGATGGGCGTTCCCACACAAGCCCAACAGACCTCGGTGAATGCAGCAGATTATTCATCGAACCTCGCGCCGGGCGCACTGGCATCGGCTTTTGGGATTGATCTAGCCGCCACCACGGAACAAGCCATTGCACTCCCTTTGCCAACACAACTCGCGGGAACACGCGTTTGGGTCAACGGCCAAGCGGCTCCGCTGCTTTATGTCTCAGCGTCACAAATCAACTATCAAGTTCCTGAAGGCACAGCTATCGGCGAGGCCGAAGTGATAGTCGAACGCCGGAATGGCAACCGCACACACGAAACAATCCAGGTCAAAAGCGCGGGATTTGCGGCTTTCAGCTTTGACGCTACGGGCAGCGGCACAGGCGCAATTCTTGATGGTCGTACCTTCAAACAAGGGCCGCACGAAATCCAAACCGAACGCGGCGAAGCGACGATTCTGGCACTCTTCGGTACGGGTCTTGGCGAAGCGAGCAGCCGGGATTTAGTCAGTAAGCGCGTGCGCGTTTTTGTCGGCGGTCTCGAAGCCAAAGTGCATTATGCCGGGCCACAGGGCCAGTTCGTCGGGCTGGAACAAATCAACTTCGAGTTACCATCCAACGTGGCAAATCACGGAACCTTGCCGGTAATGGTCAAAATTGACGATCAGCCAACCAACTCCGTCACCGTGGATGTGGTCACAACCGAAACCGCCAGTTTGTCGGTGGCGGTCGAAGAATCGTTCACCTCTTCCACTGAAGCCGCCGCGTTGCGGGTTTCACCATTCGCAGACATTGACACGTTGAAAGTCACCTTGCGCACCGTCAATCTGGTCACCGATCAGGGTGTCGAAGTCGCAGTGCTTTCATCGCCGCTGACCGTGGATTTGCTGGCCCCTGAAGCCGTCGCCAAACTGGTCAAACGGTTCAGTATCAAACCCGGCACCTACCTTGCCCTCACAGCGGAAATCAGCGATGTAATGGCGGCGTACAAAGGTCAGGCAGTGGCGATGAAGTTGGCGAACAAAACCGTCAAACAAACCTTGCGCACGCCTCTCAAGTTAGAGAAAGAAACAACGGTCGGCATCAGCTTTGCGTTTGATGTGCGCGCCTCAGTAAAAAAACAACCGGATGGCTATGTCTTCGATCCGGTGATGCTGCTGAACGTGCTTGCGCCGAGCGTGCCGCCACAGCCGATTCAAAAGTTCGATGGCAAGATTGCGGGACTTGATGCTGCAACCAAACAATTAAAGGTCATCAAAGGCGAAGGCACAAACGCTTCGACGATTGTGGTGGACGCGTCGAAAGCGCGCATCCTGACGCAACAAGGACGCCCGGCAGATTTTGGCGCACTTAAAGAAGGCGACAAGATTGAGGTCACCGGATTACTGAATAGCAAAGGCGTTGTCGAAGCGGTTGTCATTATTCTTGGCGGCACGCCACCGCCACCACCACGTCCGGTCATTGTCACGGGGGCGATCAATTCCATTAACCTTGCAGGACAAACTTTTGAGTTGAATGTCGAATCGCTGACCGGCGTCAACACGCTCGTTCCGGTGCGCAAGATGACAATCAAATGGGACGATAGAACCAAGTTTAGCGACGACCTGCGGGGCACGATTACGCCGGACAAATTGTTGGTCGGGCAACGCCTCACCGCGTCGTTGGCAAGTTTTGCCGAGCTGTCACTGGCAACCAGCATCGTCGTCATCAACCCACACGTGCGCGGCACTGTTACTGACATCAAAGGCTTACCGGATTCCTTCGTCGTCAATGATGTCAGCGATCCGCGCATTGCAGCCCCGGTTCGTTTGATTACGGTGAAGCTCTCCGCCAATACCAAGATCAAGAGCGTTTGGGGCGGCGAATTGAAACCGTCTGACATCACGCTCGGTTCGCAGGTGGATGCGGTTGGCACCCTGACTGGCAATGAAATGGCCGCCGCGTACGTGTTTGTGATCGGAGCCGAAATCAAAGGCGTCACCAGTAATGTGGATGTCACTGCGAGGACTTTTGTCGTGACCGATGATAAAGGCACAAAGATCAAAGTCGCAGCGAGCGACCGAACCACGATCATGTTGATGCCATTGAGCGGTGAAGTTGTCATTCTGGGCTTTCGCGTCGTGAAGCCAGATGAATTCATCAAGTTGGTGGCAAACAAACCGTACACGGTTGCGGTCTTCGGCGTGAGAGATTCGTCCGGTGTGCTGCAAGCCATAACGATTCGCGCCGAAGAGAAAAAGTAACCAGATTTTGAATTGGTACGTTTTGCTCAGCAGCGAGTCTCGCTTGAGATTCGCTGCTGATTTTATTTTGTGGCAGTGCCGTGCCTGATGCTACACTGCCGACTCCGCATTCACTTTCCGTCTCGTTCGTCATTGAAGGATTACTGCTATGCTTCGCCGATGTCTCAAATTGGGCGCATTGATCGTTGGCTTTTGCGCACTATTGATCCTGCTGGGTTCGTTGAAAACGTCTGCTGTCTACGATGCGCGCGATGAATTCTTTGAATCCCGTATTCGTCCCGTATTGGCGACCAGTTGCTACGATTGCCACACTGACGCGGCGAAAGGCGGACTGCGCGTGGATTCGCGCGAAGCCTTGCTGAAAGGCGGCCATCGCGGCCCGGCCATCCTGATCGGCAAGCCTGACGAAAGCCTGCTTATCAAAGCCGTCAAGCACGAAACGCTAAACATGCCGAAAGGCGGTGCGAAGCTCAAAGACAGCGAAATCGCTGATCTGTCGCAGTGGATCAAAGACGGCGCGTACTGGCCTGCGACCGCCGCCGTCAAAAACGATTACCGCATCAAACCTGAACACAAGGCCTTCTGGTCATTCCAACCCGTCCGCAATCCTGCGTTGCCCACTGTCAAAGGCGCAACCAACAATGCTGTTGATGCGTTCCTGCTCGCCAAACTCGAAGCCAGCAATTTGACTTTCAATAGGCCCGCCGACAAACGCACATTGCTGCGACGCGCGACGTACGATTTGACGGGCCTGCCGCCGACGCCGGAAGAATATGCGACATTCTTCGCGGATAAGTCGCCCGACGCCTTTGCGAAGGCCGTGGACCGCCTGCTCGCTTCGCCTGCGTACGGCGAACGCTGGGGCAGGCATTGGTTGGATGTCGCGCGGTATTCCGACACGATTGGGATGGTGGACGCCGGACGCAACACGCAGGGCTGGTTTCCGTACGCGTACACGTACCGCGATTGGGTGATTCGCGCCTTCAATGAAGACTTGCCCTACGATCAATTCATCGTGCAACAACTCGCGGCGGACAAATTGCCGAACAACGATTCGCACAACCTTGCAGCACTTGGTTTTGTTACCTTGAGTCGCGGTGGTTTGGGGGTGAATCAGCAGGAGAAAATTGACGACAAAATTGACGTCGTCACGCGCGGCTTGCTGGGGCTGACGGTGAGTTGTGCGCGCTGCCACAATCACAAATTTGATCCGATCCCAACGAAAGATTATTACTCGCTCTACACGATTTTCAATAACTCGCGCGAGCCGAAATCGTTGCCGTTGCTTGATCCCAAAGCCGACCTGACCAAGTGGGACGAGGAGATGAAAGCCGAAGAGAAAAAGGTCGAAGCCGAAGTTGCCAAGCTGCGCGAAAACCGCTTCCCCAAGCTCAAAGAGTTGTATCGCTCCGCGCCCGAAGTGGCGAAAAGCCTGCGCAGCGTCTACGAAGCCCGCGCTCTCACGAAAGACGAAGACATCGAAAAGTTTGCGCGCGAAAAAGACTACAACGCCTACCTGCTGAAACGTTGGCGCGCCTATTTGCAGAAAGCGGGCGCAGATTCGATCTGGACCATTTGGCACAAGCTGGCCGCGCTGTCCGAAAAAGAATTTGCAACGAAAGCTGCGTCAACATTGGCTGCGGTTGACATGAGCAAGTTGCATCCGCTCGTCGCTGCGGCTTTCAAAGATGCGCCGAGTTCGATGACAGACCTGTCAGAAACGTACGGGAAACTGTTTGCCAAATATGACAAGGCGGAACCGCTGAAAGAGGCACAGGAAGAAGCCTTGCGACAAATCCTGTATGGCGCGGATTCGCCGCTCAATTTCCCCTTTAGTGATTACGACAGTGTGCGGGTGTCGGTGGATAAGCAAAACGAAGACGGCAAACGAACTCCACTCGAAAGCCTGCGATTACGACAAGCCTATCGCGGCGCACCAGCACGCGCGCAAGCTGTCGAAGACGTTGCTGAACCGAAACCCAGCCACGTCTTTTTGCGCGGTAAGCCCGAAAATAAAGGCGATGAAGTGCATCCGCAATTTTTGCTGATCCTTGCCGGAGAAAATCGCCAACGCTTCACCAATGGCAGCGGACGTTTGGAACTCGCAAACGCTATTGCTAACAAAAACAATCCGCTGACTGCACGCGTGTTGGTGAATCGC
>JAEUQN010000288.1 GCA_016789725.1 Blastocatellia bacterium
GTTGTAATCGAAGCCTTTTCAATCGCAAACGACGCATCCGGCATTTCTTCATCAATGAAGATCAATGTTTCGCCCACCGCGATGAGCTTGCCTTTGACTACGCCGAATGGAATCGAAAGCTCGGCCTTCTGTACTTTGACGGGCGTTTGCGCGTTGACGACAACGCCGAACGCAAAAACCAATAGCAGTAAAATCAGTTGAATTCGTTTGTCATTCTGTATCATAAAATCTCCTTCTCCTCTTTGAATTGTTTCTACACCATTGCCTGACAAGAGTGCGGTAAACACCGGATGCCAAGCCGCTTCATCTTACTTTTTGCCTGTTTGTGGGAATTTTTGCAAGAGAGGCCGGAGGGAAAGAAGCCTATCGAACTACGAAGAAGGCAGAATATCGAGGGGGAAAAGAGATGCTCAGAAGCAGGAACCTACGGCGCGATGACAATACGCCCTTCAACGGGTTCTCTGGCGGCAAGGGCCGTACGCTGCCCAATCGGATGGGGGCCGCCAAGTTCATTCATCAGATTCTTGAGGAATTCGTCTTGCACACCACGCAAATGGATGACGTTGCGGCCTTCAGCCATGTCGTAAATCACAAACAAAACTGCTCCCTTGGCTTTGGTGTACGCAATTCCGGCCAGGTTTGCCGCTCCGTTATCGGTTTCGTGCAGCGTACCGGTTTTGGCAATGACGCTGCCCGCAAACTCCGGCTCCGTGAAACGGCCTCCGACCGTACTGGGATCAATGCCAGCAATCGGCATCAGGTCTTCGGGTTTGTAGCCATTTGCGTGAAGCCAATCAAACACACCGCGCAACATTTTCGCCGTTCCCCAGGCAGTCAGGCGATTCACCTCCAACCCTGAAGCCCGCGAAATATAAACTTCCTCTTCTTTCAGCCCAACGCGTTCTATCAGGAATTTTTTCACGGCAGCCGCACCACCCATAAATTCGCCGACCGCATCGGCCATTGAATTAACGCTGCGCGCGTTTTGTTCCTGCAACAAATGTAAAAGCGGTTTGGATTCAACCGTCAATAATTTGCGACCAGTGATTTCATCGGCTCGATAATTAGCCAATTCCGTTGTACCGCGAATAGTGAGGCCGAGGTTCCGCCGCAACACGCCTGCGGAAATATCTGTTTGCGTATTTTCGTTGCAGGTGAAATAACCAGAGACAATCAGATTACCCGTTACGCGCTGAACGCCGAGTTTGCGCAACGCGGCTCCGGCATTGTTGGCATCTTTGATGGAAAAAGCCGGATCGCTCCCGCTGACAACAATCAAATCACCCGCGAGATCACCGGTTTTGGCATTCACTTCGCCGCTGGCATAAAACTCCGTACGAAACCGATAATTCGCGCCGAGCTTGTCCAGCGCCGCAATGGACGTAACAATTTTCATGACCGACGCCGGATTAAACAAGGCGCTCTCGTTGTAGGCAACTATCGGCTCATGCGAGTCGAGCGTTTCCACATACACGCCGTGCATTTTCAAATCCCGGCCTTCGGCGGCAAGTTTTTGTTTGAACTTCGTAACCGCTGTCAATTCGGCAGGCTGCTGTTTCGTGGGAGAAATGGCTCTGATTCTGGCCCACAAATTTGAGGCGAGATTACCGCTAAAAACGCCATGCCCTTCCACACTAAGTCCCGTGGGCCACAACATCGGCACGGCGCAGATTAAAATTCCGCACGCAACCGGAAGTAGTTTTTTCAGACTGATAGTTCGTTGCTGCATGTCATCACAGGGGACTTGTTTGACAGGGGTCGTGGATCATAGACAATAGGTGCTGGACTCTTGCTCTTTAACTTAAAAGTCGTCGTGGACTTTAACATAGCCGTAACCAGAAGTGTGAGGCGTCACGGTAGAGGCGGAGTTTAGCGATTTTTATATCCTGAATCAAGCAGCATTTTTGCGCGCTGATTCCTCTTCCCGGAGCCACCATGAAAATGACTCTTTCACATTGCCGATTGCTCGTTGTCCTATTTAGCCTGTACCTGCCCCAGATGGCTATGGCACAGGCGGGACGAAGTTTGCCCAATACGGATGCGCTGTCAGTGCCAACGCCTGAAAATGATTTAGGCTTCAAGATCGGAACAGATCGTAAGCTGGCAAAATGGGAGCGCTTCGTCGCCTATTTTGAACATCTGGATGCGGCGAGTGATCGGATGGCGGTGGAAAACCTCGGCCAAACCACGCTCGGACGCCCCTTCATCGTGGCGACGATCAGCGCGCCGGAAAACTTGAAACGGCTCGACGAGTTCAAGTTGATTCAGCGCCGCCTCGCCGACCCTCGTGGACAAGACACCAACCTCGCCAACGAGTTGATCCAACGCGGCAAAACCATCATTGTCATCACGTGCAGCATTCACTCAACGGAGGTCGGCGGCACGTTCACGGCAACCGAGTTGGCGTACCGATTGACGTCCAGTAACGCGCCGGAGGTTCGGCAGATTCTGGAAAATACAATCATCCTGCTCGTGCCTTCGCTCAATCCCGATGGCACCGACATTGTTGCCGACTGGTATCAGAAAACACTCGGCACACCCGCCGAAGGCACATCACCACCGGAGTTGTACCATCACTACACCGGTCACGATAACAACCGCGACTGGTACGCCTTCACGCAAGTCGAGACGCAATTGACGGTAGATAAAATCCTGAACGTCTGGCATCCGAACATTCTGCACGACATTCATCAGCAGGGCGCGACGGGGTCACGAATGTTCGTGCCGCCCTATGTCGAGCCGTGGGAGCCGAACATTGATCCGGCGTTGATCGCAGGCGTCAATGCACTGGGGTCGTCAATGGCGTGGGAACTGACCGCACAAGGAAAAAGCGGTGTGAGCATTAACAGTAGTTATGATTCGTGGACCCCGGCGCGCGCGTATGCTCATTACCATGGCGCGTTGCGGATTTTGTCGGAAACCGCGAGCGCGCGCCTGGCAACACCGATTGAGATTCCGTTTGAGAGGCTCAGCACTGGCGTCGGCTACAACGCCAAAGTATCGTCGTGGAATTTTCCCAAACCCTGGCTTGGCGGCAAATGGACCATTGCCGATATTGTGGATTATCAAACGTCCGCCGCGATGGCCTTACTCAATCACGCTGCCCGCTACCGCGAGCAATATTTACGCAGCTTTTATGACATCAACGTTCGCGCGATTACCCCCAAGCCGGATATTTATGCTTATCTTTTGCCCGAACCAGGGCTGCCGAAATCTTTGGCTGAGGATGCTGAAAAGCTAACCAACAAAAAGAGCGACAACGGACAGACGGAAAAAGAGCATAAAGAAAACGACGAAGCCATGAAGAAAATCATGAACTCGCCTGCGACTTCCGCCGAAGTGAATTACTACTACCAGATTGAAGGTCTGGATCGCACGCTGGGCATCCTGAAGCGGGGCGGCGTGGAAGTATTGAATGCGGCCAAAGAGTTCACGGCTGATGGCAAAACTTATCCGAAAGGTACACACATTATTTTGATGCAGCAGCCGTATGCGAGCTTTGCGAAAACGATGCTCGAACGACAGCAATATCCTGATTTGCGGGAATATCCTGGTGGCCCGCCGAAACGCCCGTATGATGTTGTTGCGCATACCTTGCCGTTGTTGATGAACGTCGAAGCGATTCCCGTCAAAGGGGCGTTCACCGTGGACGGCAGGCGCGAGCCATCGGCGCTGGTATTACAGGCGAGGGTGCGCTCCAATGCGTCAGGCGCGCGTGTCGGTTTGTATCAAAACTATCAACCTTCGATGGACGAAGGCTGGACGCGTTGGCTCTTCGATCAATACAAATTTCCATACAAACGACTCAAACAAGAAGAAATTCGCAGCGGGTTTCTGCACTCGAAATTCGACACGATTATTTTGCCCGATCAATCCGTGCGCGCCATCACGGAGGGGCTTTATAGCGGCGGCGGCGAAACGCCCGGTTCCTACCCGGCAGAACTCACCGGCGGGTTAGGCAGCGCAGGCATCAAAGCTCTGCGCGAATTTGTCGAAGCGGGCGGCACATTAATTACCTTCAATACCGCCTCAAACTTTGCGATTGAGCATCTGGGAGTACCGGTGCGCAATGTTTTACAAGGTGTGTCCGCCAGGCAATTTTATTGCCCCGGTTCGATTTTGCGCACGCAGCTTGATACGTCGAGCAATCTGACCTTTGGGATGGAAAAAGAAAGCGTTGCGTGGTTCGAGCAAAGCCCAGTGTTTGAGGTGATGGACGAAAAACAGGTGCGCGTCATTGCGCGTTATCCTAACGATGCAAACCCGCTCTTGAGTGGTTGGATTTTGGGCGATCAACTCATTCGCGGCAAAGCGGCGCTGGTCGAAGCCAAAATCGGCAAAGGCCGCGTGATTCTGTTCGGCTTTCGCCCGCAATATCGCGCGCAGAGTTTGGCGACCTTCCCATTACTCTTTAATGCGATTCTGACCAGCAAGGTAGAGTGAGCAAATCAAAAGGCAAATCTCAAAAGGCAAAAGGCAAAAGTGAAATTCGGAAGCAAAGCCTTTTCTGAATTTCTTATAATAAGCGCTGTCCTTTTACCGTCAGTTGCGACTGTTTGAGATTTGCCTTTTGCCTTTTGATTTTTATGAGCTATCAATTCGACTCCCGCTTAGCATTTGCCGCAACAATTCCGGCCTTCTGGTATTTCGATCCGGCAATGCTTGCACGCGAACAGGAAATGGTCTTCGCGCACACGTGGCAATTGGTCGGACGCAGCGAACAAGTCGCGGCTCCGGGCGATTATTTCACCACCATAATTGCGGATGAGCCAATCATCGTAGTGCGTGGCGCAGATGAAAAGCTTCGAGCCTTGTCGAACGTTTGTCGGCATCGCGCCGGACCAGTCGCGGAAGGCGCAGGTCAGCGCAAAGTACTGCAATGCAGCTATCACGGCTGGACCTATACATTAGATGGTCGTTTGCACGGGACGCCCGAATTTGAAGGCGTTGCGTGCTTCGACAAAGCTGAAAACTGCCTGCCCGAATTCCGCGTGGCCGAATGGGCGGGCTTGGTCTTCGTCAATCTCGACAACGAGTGCGAACCGTTGCTGGATGTCCTCGAAGATTTGCCGTCGCGCTTACTGCATCAGGATTTGACCGCAATGAAATTTGCGCTACGCAAGGACTGGTACATTGACTGCAATTGGAAAACGTATGTGGACAACTACCTCGAAGGCTATCATATTCCGCTCGTGCATCCAGGCTTGAATCGTGAATTGGACTACGCGAACTATCGCACCGAAACACGGCGGTTTTATTCGATTCAGCATTCGCCGATCAAACCAAACGACCATATGCGTTTGCGCTTGAGCGAAGACCCTGCCGCAAATGAAACGCAGTTTTTCTGGCTGTTCCCGAACCTGATGCTGAATGTTTACCCCGATAATTACTCGACGAATTTGATTGTGCCGTTGGGGCCGGAGCGCACGCTGACGATTTTCGAGTGGTACTTCCGCGATCCTGAATCCGAAGCGGTGCAAGAGAAATTACGTCGCACCGTTGAGTTCAGCGACGAAATCCAGATCGAGGACATCCGCATTTGCGAAGCCGTGCAGCGCAATTTGCATTCGCGCACCTATTCGACCGGACGCTATTCCGTGCAACGCGAAAACGGCGTCCACCATTTTCATGGTTTATTGCAAGCGTCCCTCAATTTGGGATGTCCGTAACCCTGAGCTTGTTGATGTGAGGAATCACCTTCTATTCGGCGCAATGATTCGTTCATGAATAATATGAACGATCTCTGTAGGCAAGCTATGTATCTGGATCTCTCACGTCAAAAGGCGGCGCAAATAATCGTCGCCTCCGCTTGTCTTGAACTGTTCGCGCTGAACCCAATGCAGTAACCGCTTGCCATCAATGACACGATGCGCGGTTTCGAGTTGAGAGAGAGACTTTTCAAGCAATTGCTCTTTTTCCAATATCAATCTCTCAGCTTCTGTTTTAGAACATTGCAATCGTTTCGCTGCTTGTTGAATTACGATGTCACGGCCCGTTTCGTGTCCAATACTGAAATACTCAGGGTCAGTGCTTTGCGGATTTTGACTGGCGTCAAAAAACACCCAATTCGCCGCCATAATGCTTTTCAATTT
>JAEUQN010000289.1 GCA_016789725.1 Blastocatellia bacterium
TGTATCCCTGGGGAGAAACCTATAGACCCGGCGTGGCGAATGTCAATGATGACACTGGCGCAGCGGTGACGGAGATACGAACGCAACCTGTCGGCAGCTTCTCCGACGGCAAAAGCCCGTTCGGTGTATTCGATTTGGCGGGCAATGCCTTTGAATGGACCTCCAGCGAATTAAAAGCCTATCCCGGCGGCAAGCTTCCACCTGAGACCGAAACCTATCAGAACCTGAAAGTCATCCGGGGTGGTTCGTGGCGCAGCGATCCCAAGCAAGCCTCAGCGACCTATCGGCGCGGTTGGCCTGCAACTCGTAAAGATTGGCCGGAGGGATTAGCCCCCGACAAAATTGATTACACGGCTATCGGCTTTCGATGCGCACAAGATGTACTCCAACCATGAAATTTGTTTCTTTGATTTCCATATCTTTTTTGTTAACCGCTTCGTTATCCGTCACGGCAACGGCGCAGAGCGGTGGCGGCGACTTGCCTCCGGTTCCTAAGGCTTCCGCTTCCAAGCCCAAGCCCACGCCCCCCCCCAGCACCAAAGCCAAAGCCGCGACCACTAAAGCAACACCTAAGATCGTTGTTGCCAAAGAACCGACCAAAGTGGATGCCATCAACTTCGATCAGATGATTGAGGGCAAGATCGAAGCGCAAACCGCCGGACGCATTCCTCCCAATGTTTATTATCAGGAATACTCGTTTGCGGCGACAGATGCGGACCTCTTTGAGATTCAAATCAACAGCTCGCAAGCTGCAATTAAAGTCGAATTGCTAGACGCCAAAAAAATTAACCTGCCGATCAAGCGCGATGAGCAAACCGGGGTCTATCGGCTCGGCACCAACGGCTTCATCTTACCCGCTGACGGTGAATATCGCGTCCGCGTTTCGGTTGCTCCCAGTCCGACGCTGGCGGCTCCCGTTCCGTTCAATTTGAAGCTACATCACACAGGCTTGACAGCCGTCGGGTATCAACATCGCCTGCAACAAATTGTCAAAGGATTCTCGCCGCAAAAGCCTGATGAATCCATCGCACAGCTCGAACGACTCTCTTTGGATGATCCCCAACAACCGGGAGCGTATGAATATCTGGGGCTGCTCTACAACGAGTTCAAAAAGGATCAGGTCAAGGCTTCCGTCGCCATGTCGCAGGCGCTAAAACTGGGAGGCGCGGCCATCTTCAAAATCGCGCACGACAGCCAATGGCGCAGACCTAATCGAGATCGTAAAACACAGCGCATGGCGTTTCAGGATTTGAAAACCAACTGGCTCCGCATCTCCACGACTCAACTGGTGATCGCGGACTTTAATGTCCCGGACAAAGCGGTGTTGACCTTTCCGCGTGAGCAGATCAAAGAGGTCAATCGAGTGCTGTCATCATCTTTCTTCTTCATCAAACACGAAAACAAAAAAATTAAACCTGACGTGATTACTTTTGGCGTCCCAACCCCCATTGAAGCGGACTTGGTCGTGGACATTATCAAAGGCAATTTACTGAGAAAGGAATAAACGATTGCGGATTGTAGAGGACGAGCTTTAGCCTGTAGGCAGCAGATTGATAATCTGCCAGCTCAAATCTCCAATCTCAAATCTCAACTTATGAAGCTTTGGGGCGGACGATTTACCGGAGAAGCAGATCAACATTTCGCAGCCTTCAATGCCAGCTTCCGTTTCGATCAACGATTGCTGACGGCGGATTTACAAGGCTGTGCCGTACAAGCGAGAGCTTTAGGTCAAGCGGGTATTCTCAACGAAGACGAAGTCGCCACAATCATTGACGGGCTGCAACAAATTACGAATGCAGCCCAGGATTCCGCGTATGTGAAGCAGGTGGCCTTCGCGCAAACCGAGGATGTTCACAGTTTCATCGAAGCACGTTTGGTCGAACTGATTGGCGCAGTCGGCTACAAATTGCATACCGGGCGCAGCCGCAACGATCAGGTTGCCACGGCCACACGATTGTTTCTGCGCGAAGAAATCACGGCGATTGATGCGCTCATCGTAGATGCCCAGCGCGCCCTGATTGAACTTGCCGAAAAATACCCCAATGCTCCCCTGCCCGGCTATACACATTTGCAAAAAGCCCAGCCGATTCTCCTCGCGCATTTCCTGCTCGCGTATTTTCAAATGCTCACGCGCGACCGGCAACGATTGGCCGAAGTATGCAACCGAGTGAACGTGCTGCCACTTGGTTCCGGCGCATTGGCGGGCACGAACTTTCCCGTAGATCGGGAATGGATGGCGCAGGAGTTAGGCTTTGCAGGCGTGACGCACAACAGCCTTGATGCCGTTAGCGACCGCGACTATCTCATCGAGTTCACAAACGCCGCCGCGCTCACGATGATGCACATCTCGCGCTTGTCGGAAGATTTGATTATTTACGCCACACAGGAATTCGGCTTCATCAAACTTGGCGACGCAATTGCGACCGGCAGCAGCCTGATGCCGCAAAAGAAAAACCCCGATTCGCTGGAATTAGTGCGGGGCAAAGCTGCCCGAGTCTTCGGCCATGTCACCGCCTTTTTGACGATGACCAAAGGCTTGCCACTCGCTTACAACAAAGATTTACAGGAAGACAAAGAAGCTCTCTTCGATACGATTGACACCTTGTCCGATAGCTTACGCGTCATTGCGACCGTCCTGCGAAACATTGAATTCAACGCTGAACGCGCGCGCGCTTCCGCCATTCGGGATTACACCAACGCGACCGATTTGGCAGATTATTTGGTGCGCAAAGGCATTGAGTTTCGCAAATCGCACGACATCATCGGGCGGGTGGTTGTGTATGCGATTGAGCAAGGCCGTGAGTTGAATGAATTGACGCTTGACGAATATCAGAATTTCTCGCCACTATTTACCGAGGATTTGTTTGCCGCGATTTCACTGGAAAGTTGTCTTGCAGGCAAGAATCGCACGGGTGGCACCTCACCGGAACAAGTGCAAATTGAATTAGCAAACGCTCGCGCCAAGCTTGATCGCTGAGCAAGCGACTTATTTCCCTCGTTGCTCGCGGACGTATTTCGCCACAGTTCCGACTGGTGCAATCCAAACTCCGTTCGCCGGGTCTTTGGCGTAGGCGCACAATTTCTCCAGCATCGCCAGCCGCGTCGTTTGCGCACCGTCTTTGTTCATTTCATGGCCCGCTAATACCACCCACAGCCCGGTTTTCCGGGCGGTTTCGATAATTGGCAAAATTTGCTCAAAGTCTTTGCCATCAGATTCGATCCCGGTCAATTGTGCAAAATCCACATACGCTGGATCATTCGGGGCTTCGTCCAGCCAACCACGTGCGGTCACAAATAAGTTCGCAGTTATCGGCACGTAGCTGCGCGTATTCAGCCCACGCCCGACAAACGTTTGCCCACACGGATATGCAAATGATTCGGGAGTGACACCAAGCAGTTCCTTAATGCGCCGATTCGCATCGCTTAATTCGCGTTGCATTTTTTCGAGCGTGTATTCTTCTAAGGCTTTACTGCGCGACCACGCAAAGTTGCCGGAGCAGGGATGATTCAGCGAGTGATTCGCAATCTCGTGTCCGCTGGCCGCCGCCTTTTTCCAGCCCTCCAGTTTCTTCTCGACGCTTGACGGCACGACATAAAACGTAGCCTTCACGCCGAAGCGATCCAGCAATGCGGTTCCGCCTTCAACTTGGCTGGCGCGCGCATCATCAAAGCTCAGGCTTAATGCCACGCGTTTACCCTCCGGCCATTTAAAACTCGGCGCTGTTGGTTGCGCACCAACAACGCTATTCAGCAAACAAACGGCAGTGATTAGGCAGGTCTGCAACTTCATTTTATGCCTCCAATCCTAACAATTTTCGATTCCGCCCCGCATCGGATTCCGCGCCGACAAAATCATCAAAGGCAAACTCCGTCGCTTCGATCAAATGCTGCGCAATGAACGGTGCGCCTTCGCGTGCGCCTTGTTCCGGGCTTTTGACGGCGCATTCCCATTCGAGCACGGCCCAGCCGCGATAGCCCGCTTCGGTCAACAACGTGAAGATGCGCTTGAAATCCACCTGTCCATCGCCGAGCGAACGGAACCGCCCTGCTCTGCCTGCCCACGACGCGTAACCGCTGTACACGCCTTGTCTGCCGGACGGGCGAAATTCTGCATCTTTGACGTGGAAAGCTTTGATGCGGTCGCCGTAGAGTTGAATGAAGTTCAGGTAATCCAATTGCTGCAAAATGAAATGGCTGGGATCGTAATTGATGCACGCCGCCGGATGCTGATTTGTATAATCTAAAAACATCTCGAACGTTGCGCCGTCAAACAAATCCGACCCCGGATGCAGTTCATAACAAAAGCTCAAGCCGTGATCGCGTGCCGCATCCAGCGCGGGCGTCCAGCGTGCAGCCATCTCTTTGAAAGCCTCTTCGATAATGCCTGCGGGGCGTTGCGGCCAGGGATAAAACAGATGCCACGCGAAGCCACCTGACAAAGTAGGAATCGCTTTCGTACCCAATTTTACGGAAGCTTGCACACTTTTGAGCAATTGTAACGAACACCATTCGGTGCGCTCGTTGCGGCTTAAACCTGCCGGATGAAACGGCGCAAACATTTCTTCGTAGGCCGGATGCATTGCCAGGCATTGCCCTTGCAATGCGGAGTTGAGTTCGGTCACGACGAGGCCGTGCTTATCGAGCAACGCGCGAATATCATCGCAATAACTTTGCGATTCGGCGGCGAGTTCTAAATCAAAGACGCGTTTGTCCCACGACGGAATTTGCACGCCTTTGTAGCCTAAACTCGCAGCCCACGCCGCGACGTTTTCAAGTGAATTATATGGTGCTTCATCGCGCAAAAATTGCGCTAAGAAAATTGCAGGCCCTTGGATCGAGTTCATAGATATTTTTCTCGCTAGCATTAAAGTTGATGATTGATAGAGCGCGAGCATAACCAATTCTCAAGCGGGCGGCAATGCTTGGCAATCGTTGGCGACACATCTATACTGAGCGCGTTTTTCAAGCGTTCCACTCATCACAAAGGATCAAAGACGCGAAGGGTCAAAGGGCTGGCTTCGGTTTTCTATTTTGTCCCTTTGTCCCTTTGATCTTTGGCGGTGAAATTTCTTTCTCGATTGGAGCTACGATGAAACGCGTTACGCTACTGCTCGCATCACTTTTCTTCTCACAGTTCGCGCTTGCCCAATCCAGTGATCTCCAATCACGCGCACAAAGTGCTCTGGCGCAAATCAACGGCACGATCAAAACACACGGCTTGCAAAAGCCCGTCAACGTGCTGCGCGACGAATGGGGCATCGCGCATATTTACGCCGAAACACAGGACGATTTATTTTTCGCGCAAGGCTTCGTGGCCGCACAGGACAGGCTCTGGCAATTGGACATTTGGCGGCGGACGGGCGAAGGCAAGCTCGCGGAAATCCTCGGCCCGACCTATATCGAACGCGACAAGTTCGCGCGGCTCCTACGGTATCGCGGTGAGATGAAAGCCGAATATGAAAGCTACGCGCCCGATGCGAAACAAATCATCACAGCCTTTGTGCGCGGCATCAATGCGTACATCGAAGCGAACCGCGACCGCTTGCCGATTGAGTTTCAACTCACGGGTATCAAACCGGATTTGTGGACGCCGGAAGTTTGTCTGACGCGGATGGCGGGCTACGTGATGACGCGCAATATTTCAACTGAAGTCTTGCGCGCCCAGATCGTCAAAGCGGTCGGCAAAGACCTGGCCGAAGATTTGATCGAAACGGATCCGCCCACAAAATTGACGATTCCTGATGGCTTAAATCTCGATAACATCAGCGATCAAATCTTGCGCGCGGCCAGTGCGGCCAGCGGTTCCGTGAACTTTCGCCAAATCGAAGGCAGTAACAACTGGGTTGTGGACGGTACGATGTCGGCGACCGGCAAACCGCTGCTCGCCAACGATCCCCACCGCCCGATCAATTTGCCCAGCCTCCGCTACTTGGTGCATCTCGTTGGCCCCGGCTGGAATGTGATTGGGGCAGGCGAACCGGCGCTGCCCGGCGTGGCGGCG
>JAEUQN010000028.1 GCA_016789725.1 Blastocatellia bacterium
CAACCAGTGCTGGACACAATACGATCTACGGCTTCCAAATCCACGGTTCGGTTTTCGTGCAAGCCCAACGCGGCTTTCGCGCGCAGGATGCGCTCAACCGACGCATTGATGCGGGCTTCGGGAATGGCATTGGTTTTTACGGCTTCTTTGACGCCTTTGATGGCGGCATCAATATCGGGGGATTTTTCAATCACGTCCACGCCCGCTTTGATCGCCTCAATCGCTGCCGTCGCCGCATCATAGCGGGCTGAAATCCCGGCCATATTCATCGCGTCCGTCACCACCAGTCCCGTGAATTTCAATTCGTCGCGCAGGATGCCGGTCAGGATTTTGTTCGAGAGTGTTGCAGGCTTCGTCACCTTCGGCGCGTTCGCCTCGGTTTGCGAAGTGAATTCTGCGGTTGCCTTTTCGTTCGCACTCAACGCGCGCACCGGAGCCGCCAAATCGGTTTCGATGTTGGGTAGCGCGATGTGCGCGGACATCACCGCATCCACGCGCGCACCTTCTTCGTTCTTCTTGCGATCCGTGCCAATCAACGCGCGAAATGGGACGAGTTCCAATTTGCTCAAAGAATCTTTGCTTGCGTCCACCACGGGCAAGCCGATGTGCGAATCGGTCGCGGTGTTGCCGTGGCCGGGGAAATGCTTGACGCAGGTCAGCGCGCCTTCGCTCTGTGCGCCTTGCACAAACGCGATCGCAAAGTCGGCGACGGTTTTCGGGTCTTCGCTGTACGAACGCACGTTGATGACAGGGTTGCTCGGATTGTTGTTCACGTCCACGACTGGCGCGAAGAGCCAATTGATGCCGATGGCGCGGGCTTCGCGTGCGGTACACATCCCTTGATTGAGCGCGAGCTTTGTTTCACCCGTCGCCGCGACAGCCATATTCGGCGGCCACCATTGCGTTTCGTTGAGCCGCATCCCCAAGCCCATTTCGAGATCGGAAGAAACGAGCAATGGTAAATGGGACATCGTTTGCCAGCGATTTGTCAGCACGGCGGTCGCCCAGACGTCGCTGCGAAACCACAGGATGCCGCCGACCTTGTTGTCTTTGATGTGATGTTCGATTTGTTTGTAGGCGTCCACCTCGCGGTTCATAAAAATCGCGTTGCCGTCCGCCATAAACATCTGTCCGATTTTTTCGTCTAAGGTGAGTGATTTCAGCGTGTCGCGCACCCATTTTTCCTCGTCTTTTGTGAGTTCGCGGTTCGTTGGTTGATAGCGCGATGATTGCGCAAAGGCGAAGATGTTGAGGAACAGTGAAGCGATGAGGAAGAGTACAATTTGTTTGCGAGGCTTGAGAAGCATTTTGTCTCCTGAATGAAACCACGGGGAACACGGGGCGCACGGGGAAAAACAAGACAGGATTGACAAGATTGATAACAGGATTAACAGGATTTCTTTGCTTGTAAATCCTGAGTAAATCTTGTCAATCCTGTCTAAAAAATCCCCGTGTCCCCCGTGTTCCCCGTGGTAAGTTTTTATCCCTTGAAAACGTAATACACCACACTCGCATAATCATCCGTCAGCAAAAAGCCCTGACCGAATTTCATAATGTCCACTGGACGCCCGTTGATTTTGCGGTTCAGCAAAAAGCCCGTGATGAAATCCTGCGGCGGTTTGCCGGGGCGCACCATCGCTACGCCGTAGCCGTGTCCGATGCGGATGAAGCCGGAGCCGTGCAGCGCGACTAGATAATAATCATCAAACGATTCAAAGCCTAACGGCGAACTGTGCGCGATGAACGAAGCAAACGGCACAGGCAAGGTGTCACAACTCACACGCTGTTTCGATGAAGCAAATTGCGGATCAGCAACGTTGCGCCTTCCCACTTGATAACAATACGGCCAGCCATAATTCGTGCCGTCTTTGACTTCGTACATTGTGTCGCTCGGCTTGTCATCGCCCAAATGATCCGGCCCCATGTTCGTCGTCAACAGCTTGCCTTCGATCCAGCGCAAGCCGACCGCATTGCGCAAACCGCTCGCAAAGACGCGGCTGTTTTTGCCGTCCAAGTCCATTTCCAAAATCGCCGCGCGCATCTCTTCGGTTTCTTCGCAAACGTTGCAACTGCTGCCGACGGAGACATAGAGTTTGTTGCTCGCAATCGCAATCGTGCGCGTCAAATGCCAGCCGCCGTATTTGTAATTCAACCCATAGTCGGGAAACTTGGCGAGCAGTTCCGGCTCGCTCGTCGGCTTGTCTTCATGCAGTGTGTAGCGATAGCGCACGAGCTTGTCCGTCAATGCGATGTACAACCAATGCGTGCCGCCTCTGTCGGTATAAAACGCGATGCTGTTCGGATTGCGCAGTTTGTTCAGCCAGAGTTTCGGACGTTGGAATTGCTTGCCGTCAAAACCTTCGAGAATGTAAATCGCGCCTTTGTTGTTGTCCGCGCGGTTGTACATATCGGTCACGAAGATGCGGTCATCCGGGCTTTTCGCCAGGAAGCGCACGCGGCTCATGCCTTGCGCGGCGACGGTGATGTCATAGCCTGCGGGCAGGTTCAGCGTGTAGCTTTTGCCATTCGTGAGCGTGATGCGATGCGGCGTGAGTTTGGTGGTTTGCGCAAAGGTGAAAATCGGAAAAAGTAGAAATATGAGGATTAGATGAAGCTTCATATGTTGGGAGTATTCAATACTTACCGCAGAGGCGCAGAGATCGCGCAGAGTTTCGCAGAGTTTTTTTGAGATTACGGAACAAACGGAAATAACGAAACAGACGGAAAAGAAAACCTCTCTGCGTAAACTCTGCGTCTCTGCGGTGAAAAAAGCATTTCACTTATGTAGTCTTCGTTTGCGAAGACATTTCTCAAAATCGGATTGTGCCATTATGATGACACAACGGTTGGCGTATCCAGAACCGTTTGATCACCAACAAGTTCATTTTCGCAAACTTCGCGCGCGGCGTACAAGCTTTTCGTTTGGCGCGACGATCAGGAGACCCCAATGCGATCACTTCGATTTCTGCTTTTACTGGCATTGTTCACGACTGCCATTGCTCAAGCCCCCAAACAACAAATGGACGAGGACTTCGCGCGTTCGGTCAAAGAATGGACGACGAAGCCGGAGTTCCTCAGCCCGCTCGTAGATCACTTGCCGAAGGTCTCAGGAATACCGTCGCCGAAAGACGTGCTGGGTTATCACATCGGGACGCCGCAGAAATTGACGTATACCGAAGGCGTCTACAAATATTTTCGCGCGCTTGCCGGTAAAAGCCCGCGCGTCAAAGTGTTTGTCGCAGGCAAAACCGATGAAGGCCGCGACATCATTGTTGTGGCGATTGCCAACGAAGAGACGATCCGTAATCTGGAACAATATCGCGGCTACCTCGCGCAAATTGCCGATCCGCGCAAACTCAGCGAAGAACAGGCACGCGACGTGATTGCGAAAGCGAAGCCTGTGTATCACTTCACTGCCGGGCTGCACAGCGGCGAAACCGGGCCGCCGGAAATGGTGATGGAGCTTGGTTATCGTTTGGCGGTCGAAGATTCGCCGCTCATCAACAACATCCGTGACAATGTGATTGTGATGATTACGCCCGTGCTGGAACCGGATGGACGCGACCGTTATGTGGATTGGTACTACCGCCACAAGCTTGATCAGAAGACCGAAGAAGAAGGCATCGTTGGCCCGCCGTACTGGGGCAAATACATCTTTCACGACAACAACCGCGACATCAACTATTCGCAGGTCACAATGAAAGCGAGCCTGGATTGGTACTTGAATTGGCATCCGCCCATCGTCCACGACCTGCACGAATCAGTGCCGTTCATGTACACGTTCAGCGGTCAAGCGCCCCAACAACCGACACTTGATCCAATTCTGTACGGTGAGTTGCCGTGGTTCTCGAACTTTGAAATGTCGCAGATGATTAAGTACGGCATGCCCGGCGTGTGGACGCACGGCTTCGTAGATATGTGGTCGCCGGGATACTTGGGATTTATGTCGTCCAATCACAACGGCATCCTGCGGATGTATGAAACATTCGGCAACGGCGGCGCAAACACGATGAATCGCAAAGTCGCTCCGCCCAACGGCGCAGGCCAAACCTCGCGCGAATGGTATCGCCCGCTGCCGCCGTACAAAGAAGTCGTGTGGTCAATGCGCAACAACACAAATTACATGCAAACCGGCGTGCTGAGTGCGTTGCAACTGACCTCAGAGTTTCCAAAAGTCGTGCTGGAAAACTTTTATAAGAAGTCGCGGAATTCCATTGAAGACGGCAAAAATAACGCCCCGTATGGCTATGTGATTCCTGCACCTTCGCAACAAAGCGATGTGACGCGCCTTGAATTCGTGATGAAAACGCTGACGACACAAGGTATCGAAGTCGGCTATCTTGAAAAAGATTTCACGGTCAAAGAAGGTAGATTTACAGCCGGATCGTTTGTCATCAAACGAGATCAGCCATACGGACGGTTGGCCAAGATTTTACTGGAGAAGCAAAACTTTCCCGACCCCAACTTGCGCACGTATGACGATACGGGATGGACGATGGGGTTGATGACACAGACTAAAATCGTCGAAATTGCGGACAAGTCAATTCTTGAAGCTCCAACCAGAGTTCAGCGCGAATTCAAATTCATTGCAGGCATTTCGGGTGGCAAATCTACGACAGCGTATATTGTGCCGAATTATGGCTCAAACAACCTCATCGCCTTGCGCTATCGTTTGAAAGGCATGTCATTCAAGGCTGCTGAGCAATCTTTCAAAATCGGTGATAAAGAATTTCCCGCTGGCTCGCTCATTATTGCGGCAAAACAAAATGGACAGGACATGTATGAAGATCTGCGCACGGCTGTCTCCGATTTGAGCTTGTTGACGCATGCCGTTTCTGAAATGCCAAGCGTTCCAATGCACGACGTTGATCTACCGCGCCTTGCCGTCTACACAATGTGGGGCAGCACGCAGGAAGTTGGTTGGGTGCGCCACGCGCTGGATCAATTCGGCGTGCAATACGATTTGATTTACAAAGAGCGCGTCAAGCAAGGCAATCTGCGTGCGGCGTACGATGTGATCCTGATGCCGAATCAGGGCGGCAGCGGCAAGCGCATCGTTTTTGACATTGAATCGAAAGGCAAACCGCTTGCATACACGAAAACCGATCAATTCAAAACGATGGGCGTGTACGGATCATCCGAAGATATCACCGGCGGAATGGGCTTGGGCGGTGTCGTCGAATTTGAAAAGTTCATCAATTCTGGCGGCCTGCTCATCACGCTCGGCACGGCGAGTTTCTTTCCGCCGGAATTCGGTTTGACCCGCACAATTGACGCTGGGCGCACGTCGCCGCAGTTTTACGCGCCCGGCCCGATTGTCGAAGCCGAAATTCTGCAACCGACGCATCCGATTTTTTACGGCTATGACAAGAAAACGATTCCGGTGCGCTATGCCAACGGCCCGCTGTTGAACGTGCCGGAAGTGAATCGCGCGCAGCAAGTCTTGATGCGCTTGCCGGGCGGTGACAAATCAGTGCTGAGTGGCTTAATGCGCGGCGCGAATGAAATCACGAATCGTCCGGCGATTGTGGATGTGCCGACGGGAAGCGGTCGCGTGCTGTTGTTTGCGACGAATCCGTGTTACCGCTGGCAGAATCACGGCGAATTCGCAATGCTTTTCAATTCAATCCTGCATTACAACGATTTCAAGATCGCAGTTCAATCCACCTCCTCAAATGCCGTATCTGGTGGGCAGAAAGACTGACTCTGCGATAGTGGGAGATTGGGGTTCGGAGCCGGAGTGGACTGGAGCGCAAGCGTCCCCGCTTGCCAGTCGCATGGGCGACGGAAGAAGACAGGCAAGCGGGGCCAGTCACTGGCGCTCAACCCGAAACTGCTTGGGGAATAAATTGGACGGCAGCGGATATACACCGATCAGGAGGAATTCATGAAACATCTCAAAATATATGTATTGCTAATGATCTGTTGCGCGAGCATCGCGCTGGCGCAGGTCAAACTTGGCCCCCAAGAGACGCTTCAATTGCCGCCGTCTGATCTCAACCGCGTTAACGTGGGCGACGAAGCGCCGGACTTCACGTTGGAAAAAGAAGCGGGCAAAACCATCACACTGTCGCAGTATCGCGGCCAGAAAACCGTTGTCCTGGTTTTCTATCGTGGACATTGGTGACCCTATTGCGCAACTCAGCTTGGAAAGCTGAAATCATTGCTCAAAGACACGCCGAATGCCCAGGTTGAAATCCTCGCTGTCAGTGTTGACCCGCACGACAAAGCCCAAAACATGCGTGACAAACTGGCTGATAAAGCGGGACAGGATTTCCCGCTCTTGTCTGACCCGGATCATCGCGTGATAGACCGTTACGGCTTGCTCAATGAAAAATCGAAGCGTCCCGTGCCTCATCCGGCAACCTACGTGATTGATCGCCACGGCAAGGTGCGCTGGAAGTTCATTGAAGTGGATTACAAAGTTCGCCCCTCGAATGATGACGTACTGAAAGAAGTATTGAAGGTCGAGAAAGCGAAATAAACCTGCACGTAGCAGCGAATTCATTTGCTTACTTCAGCGCGAATAAATTCGCTGCTACGTGATTGCCAAATTCCGCCAACAGTGCCATAGTTTGCCCGCCTGTCCTGTACCAAAACTGACAATCTGATCTGCTTGCAGAAAGGACTTCCTAATGACCCGAACACTGCAAAAGCTCACACACGGCGTGGCTTTGTTTACGGCACTATTTTCCCTTTGTCTCATTGCGGCGGCCCAAAGTTCTGATCCTGCTCTCCAACGACTCGAACGCGAAGTCGCCCGGCTTGGCAAAGCTTCCGGCGGTGTTACGGGCGCGACCGCGATTCACCTTGAAACCGGACGTCGGGTCACGCTCAACGGTGCTGATCGCTTCCCGATGGCGAGCAGTTACAAAGTGCCGATAGCCGTACAACTGTTGACGCTCGTGGATCAAGGCAAAGTGCGCCTCGACCAAATGATCGAATTGAAAGCGAGCGACCTGCATCCCGGCAGCGGCACCTTGACCGGCCTTTTCAACAAGCCCGGCGTTGCCTTGTCGGTGCGTAACCTGATGGAGTTGATGCTGCTCATCAGCGACAATAGCGCGACCGATATTTGTTTACGTTTGGCGGGCGGCGCAGATGCCGTAACTATACGAATGAAAGAACTCGGACTCAACGGCATTACCGTCAGCCGTCCAACCATTGGCCTGATTTCGGATTGGCTTGGACTCAGTGAAGCCGATTGGTCGAGCGAAGAATTGAAATACAAACGCACGCTCAACGACGAGGAACGCAAAGCCGCCGCGAAGAAGTTTGACGCCGATTCGCGTGACACTTCGACGCCCGAAGCGATGGCCGAATTGCTCAGCAAAATCTATCGCAAAGAAATCCTGAAACGGGAAAGCGCCGCATTGCTCTACGACATTATGCGCCGCTGCCAGACGGGCGATGCGCGCCTGAAGGGCATCCTGCCCGCCGGAACTGAAGTCGCGCACAAAACCGGAACCATTGGCGGCACCACGAACGACGTCGGCATCATCACGTTGCCTGACAATGCCGGGCACGTAGCGATTGCCGTATTCATCAAATCGTCCGAAAAAGAAATGGCGCAGCGGGAACGCGTGATCGCCGAAATTGCGCGCGCCGTTCACGATTTCTTTTTGTTCCACCCCACGGCAACAGGGCATTGATGACGAATCGTTACTTCCTCAATTCGACCGCACGCGCCAACGTTGCCACAGGCTTGTTCACGGGCGACGAATATGCACAGGTCGCCACGTTCTATGACAATCATCCGCAGATCACGCCGACGCCGCTCAGAAGTCTGTCGGCATTGGCAGACAAACTCGGCATCGGCGCATTGCTGGTGAAAGACGAAACGGCGCGCGGCGACTTGCCCGCCTTCAAAATCACGGGCGTAGCGTTCACAGTTGATCGGTTGTGGGCGGCAGGCCAGATCAATTCCGATTCGGTGTTAGTCGCCGCAACCGCCGGAAATCACGGACGCGCATTGGCTCGCGTGGCGCGAGAACGCAGCTTGCACGCAAAGATTTATGTGCCGTGTGATGCGTCTCCGGCGCGCGTCGAAGCCATTCGCAACGAAGGCGCAGAGATCATTGTCAGCAGCGGCAATTACGATTTTGCAGTAAAGCAGGCAGCAGACGAGGCGCAAGCCAATGGCGGTGTGATCGTGTCTGACACCGCGTGGCCCGGCTACGAACAAATCCCGCGCTGGATCAAAGCAGGCTACTCGCGCGTGATGATAGAAGCAGCGCAGGCCTGGGAGACAAAGCCCGATGTGGTGCTGGTGCAAGGCGGCGTGGGCGGGTTGGTTTGTGCGGCGCTGAGCTGGCTATGTTGGCGCTACGGCAATGAACGACCATATTTTATTGCGTGCGAGCCGAGCGGTTCCGATTGTTTGCAAGCAGCCGCGCGCGCCGAGCATCCGGTCACGCTCGACAATCCGCCGCCGACGTTGATGGAATGTTTGCGCTGCGGTGAAGCCTCCTCGATTGCGTTGCCAATAATTTCTGCTGCCGCCGATGCGTTCGTCGCCATTGACGACGAATGGTGTGCGCGGGCGATGCGAACGTTGGCGCGACCAACCGACGACGATCCCCCGATTGTTGCCGGTGCCTCAGGCGCATGCGGATTGGCAAGCTTGTTGGCGATTTTGCAGGACGAAACGTTGCGCGCGTTACGCGAGGCGAGTGGGTTGAATGCAGATTCGCGCGTGTTGGTAATTGTGACGGAAGGCGCGACCGATCCCGCTTTGTATGCGCGCGTGATGAACGGTAGCGCAAACTGTTAGTTTGCGTCGTTGAAACAACAAATCCGCTGCCAGAAACCGCGCAAACTAACAGTTTGCGCTACCGTGATCGAAGCACCTTTGTTACCTGTGAGTTTTTGTATGAAGTTAGTTTATCTATTCGCTTTATCTATCATCTTAGTTTTCGCCGTCAGCACGCATTTCTTTTCTTCTACATCAGCACAAACCAACAGCCCGACCGTCGCACAAATCCTGAATACGCCGTTCGCGTCAGATTTAACTTCTGCGCCGAGCGGCGAGCGCATCGCGTGGCTGCTGAACGTTGAAGGCAAACGCAACGTCTGGGTTGCCGAAGGGCCAAACTTCAAAGCGCGCCAATTGACCGCGTACAACAATGACGACGGGCAGGAGCTGACGGCTCTTTCGTTCACCCACGACGGCAAATGGCTAGTGTTCGTGCGTGGCGGCGATCCAAATCAATCCGGCGAGATTCCGAATCCGACCAATGATCGCGGCGGCGTGGAACAGGTGATTTATGCGGCGGCTTGGGACGATGGGCGCGTCATCAGATTGTCCGATGGCAGCGAGCCGGTTGTGTCGCCCGTGAGCAACGACGTGATTTTTTCGAATCGCGGCTTGCTCTGGATCAACACGATCAATCCAAATGACAAAGACCTTGCCAAAAAAGCGCAGCCGCTGTTTCTGGCGAATGGCAACAACTATGCGCCGCAGTGGTCGGGAGATGGCAAACGGCTCGCGTTCATCAGTGCGCGCGGCGATCACAACTTCATTGGCGTCCTTGATCCGGCGAGCAATGCAATCAAATACCTTGCGCCTTCGATTGACCGCGACAGCTACCCGCGCTGGTCGCCCGACGGGAAGCGCATCGCGTTTGTGCGCCAACCAACGCGCGGTACGAAGCGGCCTTCGATGATGGAAGAAACGCCTGACCCGTGGGCGATTTGGGTGGCTGATGTTGAATCGGGCAAAGCGCGTGAAGTCTGGCGCAGCGGCACAAAGCTGGAGGACGGCGTGCCGCGCATGGCAGGCGAAAAGCTGCTCCAATGGGCCGCCGATGATCGTTTGGTGTTTCAGTCAGAACAGGACGGCTGGCAGCATTTGTACTCAATTTCGGCTTCGTCAACGGGCGGCAGTGGCGACGCGAAATTGCTCACGCCGGGCAATTACGAAATCGAAGACATGACGCTGACGCCGGATAAGAAATCCATCGTCTTTTCCGCGAACAAACACAACCTCGACGGACGCGATCTGTTTCGCGTGGCAATTGCGGGCGGCAATGTCGAAGCCATCACGACAAACGACAAGTTCGAATGGAACCCCACGGTGTTGAGCAGCGGCAAGCTTGCGTATCTCGCCTCCGATATTCGTCAATCCGGCACGCCGCACGTGCAAGCCAATCTGAATGCGAATGCGCAGCCGCACATTGTCGGCGCAGAAAGCACGCCCAAAGCGTTTCCCGCCGCACAACTTGTCACGCCACAAACCGTCACGTTCAAAGCCGCTGACGGCATCGAAGTTCACGCGCAACTCTTTCTGCCGCCGAATGCGCGCGCGAATGACAAATTGCCTGCGGTGATTTTCTCGCACGGCGGCCCGACACGGCAGATGTGGACGGGCTGGCATTCGATGTACTACTACCATCAAACCTATGGCGGTAATCAGTATCTGGCGAGCAAAGGCTACGCCGTCTTATCCGTGAATTTTCGCGGCGGCATCGGGTATGGACGCGCCTTTCGAGAAGCACCGAAGCGGGGCATTCGTGGCGCGTCGGAATATCAGGACATCGTCGCCGCCGCCCAATATTTACGCGGTCGCAACGACATTGACGCGAATCGCATCGGCTTGTGGGGCGGCAGTTATGGCGGATTTTTGACGGCACTCGGACTCGCGCGGAATTCGGATTTGTTTGCGGCGGGCGTAGACATTCACGGCGTCCACGATTGGACAGCGCGACTGTCCGCCGCAGGTGGAGGAGGCGACCGCGATGCGATGAAAACGGCGCGCGATGCTTCGCCGATTGGTTGGGCAGAAAAATGGCGCGCGCCTGTGTTATTCATTCACGGCGATGATGATCGCAGCGTCACGTTTTCGCAGACAACCGAACTTGCGCGACGACTGCGCGAAGTAAACGTGTCGTTCGAGCAGATGGTGATCCCCGGCGAAGGCCACGACTTTTTGCTGCATCGCACTTGGGTAGATGTTTTTGCCGCGACGGCTGAATTCCTGGACCGCAATTTGAAAACCAGATAAGGCGTGTCACAAATGGATGTGTTGATTCGCAGTGGACGCGTGATTGATGGCTCCGGCGGGCAACGGCTCCGCGAAGTGAAGTAATGATGGTGCGCCTGCGTCCCCGCTCCTTCGCAATGCTTCTTTTCATTGTTCACGGACGGCTTGCCAAGCGTGCCTACAGAGGCCACAGGCGCATCATTCAGAGAGGAAACCTATGCGAACTTTCAGAAAACTTTTGCTATGTCTCGTATGGAATGTGACGGTTTGTGCGACGATGGTTTGCGCGCAATCGAATACGCTCACGGTCAATGATGTTTTTAACCTCGAACTCGTATCCGATCCGCAGATTTCGCCGGATGGCAAGCAGATCATTTATGTGCGGCAATTTGCGGACATTATGAACGACCGGCGCTGCTCGAATTTGTGGATCATCAATTTCGACGGCAGCGACAATCGCCCAATAACGACGGGCAATTTCAACGACACGAATCCGCGTTGGTCGCCCGATGGCAAGCAGATCATCTACGTTTCGACGCGCGACCAAACACCTGGAAGCCCGCCGCAAATCTATCGCCGTTGGATGGATTCGGGGCAAACGGCGAAGTTGACGAATTTGACGCAAGTGCCTGCCGGAGTGTCGTGGTCGCCCGATGGCAAATGGCTCTCATTCACGATGCTCGTGCCGGAAGCGCCTGCTTCGATCATCAAAATGCCTGCGCCGCCCGAAGGCGCAAAATGGGCGGAACCCGCAAAGGTGATTGACAAGTTAGTTTATCGCTTCAATGGTGCAGGATATTTGAAACCGGGCTACACGCATTTGTTTGTGTTGCCCGCAGAAGGCGGCACGCCGCGTCAGCTTTCGACGGGTAAGTTTCAGCACGGCGGTTTGGCCTTTCGTTCGAGCGATGCGGTGTGGACGCCGGATAGCAAATCGTTGTTGATCTCAGCGAATCGCAATGACGACTGGGAACTCAATCCGATCAATACAGAGATTTATGAATTCTCAGTGGCTGATGGTTCTGTCAAAGTATTGACCACGCGCAAAGGCCCGGACGGCGCACCCGATGTTTCGCCCGACGGCAAATGGATTGCCTACACCGGCTTTGATGATCGCTTGCACGCGTATGAAGTCACGAAGCTGTATGTGATGAGCCGCGATGGCAGCAACGCGCGGTTAGTTACCGGCAACTTTGATCGTGATATTGGCGGCGTGAGTTGGGCAGCGGATGGCAGCGGCCTTTATTTCACGACAGCCGATCAGGGCAACACTGGTTTGCACTTCACGACGCTCGACGGCAAGGTCAAACAAATCGCGCGCAACCTCGGCAGCGGTACGAATGCGGGCGGCGGCGCGCCAAGTTTTACGATGGCGAAGAACGGCGCGTTTGCGACCACCTACAGCCGTCCGAATGTGCCGGGCGATGTGGCGGCAGGTTGGTTGAATAAAGGCGAGCCGAATGTGTTGACGTCCGTAAACGCTGATCTTTTTGCCGGCAAATCGCTCGGCGCGGTCGAAGAGATTTGGTACGAGTCTTCTAAAGACAAGCGCAAGATTCAGGGCTGGATTATCAAACCGCCGAACTTCGATGCGAGCAAAAAATATCCGCTGATTCTGGAAATTCACGGCGGCCCACACGCGAATTACGGCGACCGCTTCGATCTGGAAAAACAGATGATGGCGGCGAGCGGTTATGTCGTGCTGTACACGAATCCGCGCGGCTCGACGAGCTACGGCAAAGAGTTCGGCAACCTGATTGACAAAGCGTATCCGGGCGATGATTTCTTTGATTTGAATTCGGGGGTAGATGCGATGCTGGCAAAAAGTTACATTGACCCCGACCAATTGTTTGTCACAGGCGGTAGCGGCGGCGGTGTGTTGACCTGTTGGATGATTGGGCGCACAACGCGGTTTCGCGCGGCAGTGACTGTGTACCCGGTCATCAATTGGTACAGCTTCGTGCTGACGTCAGACATCGGCAATTGGACGGTGAATCATTGGTTCCCCGGCTTTCCGTGGGACAACGTCGAGCATTATGAAAAGCGTAATTTGCTGTCGGTCGTCAAGAACGTCAAAACGCCGACGATGGTGCTGACAGGCGAAGCGGATTACCGCACGCCGATGTCGGATTCGGAGCAATATTATCAAGCCTTGAAGTTGCTCGGCGTCGAAAGCGTGCTGGTGCGCGTGCCCGATGAACCGCACGGCATTTCTGTCAGGCCGAGCCATCACATGTCGAAGATGCTGCATATCATCGGCTGGTTCGATCAGCATCGCAAAGCGATGGAACAACGCGCGGGGAGATAACCACAAATCAAAAGGCTTTAAGTGAAATCAAAAGGCAAATATCAAAAGGCAAAAGGTCGGCACTTATTTTTTCTTTTGATTTTGTTTTGAGGAAAAGAGGCGCAGCCATCATCTTCCCACTTTTGCCTTTTGCCTTTTGATATTTGCCTTTTGATTTGCGCAGCCAGAAAGCCAAACATGCACAAACGAATCTTATTTTCATTGCTGATTGTATGGGCGACCGCTGGAGCGATAGCACAAACGAAACCCGTCACCAGTTTGCCCGACAAACTCACGACGGCGGAATTTTCGCGGTTGATGACAGAGATGTCCGAACCCGGCGGTGACTTTCTGTCAGACAATCTGATCTCGAATGAAACCGCGTATCTGCCGGTGCTGGCGAAACTGAAAGAATTGAACGCAACAGGCGGCGCTTACATCGGCGTCGGGCCAGAACAGAACTTCACCTACATTGCGAAGATTCGCCCGCGCATCGCGTTCATCCTCGACATTCGACATCTGGCCGCGATGCATCACTTGCTTTACAAGGCGCTGTTTCATTTATCGCCGGAACGTGGACAGTTTCTCTCGCGCCTATTGAGTCGTCCGTTGGCGAAGGATAAGCCGTTGGCGGCGAATGCGACGGCGCAGGAATTACTGGATTACATTGCTCGCACCAAAGTGGATGACGCGTATTACACGGCAACGTTGGCTGAGGTTCGCAAGACGATTGAGAAGGATTTTCAGATCAAGTTGTCGGAGATGGATGTCAAAGAGTTGGAACATGTGTTGCACAGCTTCAAGGCGGACGGGCTGGAGATTGCGTTTCGTTTTGGCGGCGGTTGGAGTTACTTTCCGACGCTGCGCGAAGTCATTGCGCAAACCGATGCGAACGGGAAGTCGGGGCATTTTCTGGGCAGCGCCGAAGACTATGATTTTGTACGCCAACTGCAAATGAAGAACCTGATTATTCCGATCACAGGTGATTTCGGCGGCAAAAAAGCGTTGGCGGCGATTGGCGATTACCTGCGCAAAAATGGTGTAACCGTGACCGCGTTTTATTTGTCCAACGTCGAGCAGTATCTGTTTGGCGACTACACGTTTAGCGCATTTGTGGCGAACGTGAAAAAACTGCCGATCACCGACCAAAGCTTGTTTATTCGCTCGGTGCTGGATCGCTACGATCATCCAACCCATATCCCTGGACATTTGTTCACAATGCTGCTGCAACGGATGACCGTGTTTGTGAAGGATTACGACGAAGGCAAGTATCGAGACTACTATCAGCTTGTGATTACGAATTACATTGGCGTTGGAAAGTGACACCAACCGTCATTTACCGGAGGAACTATGACCCGTTCAATCGTTACATTTGCAGCCCTTTGTTTATTGCTGATGGCGGCTGCCACAGCACAACCGAAACCCCGTCTGCTCGACAAAGAAACGTTTATGGAAATGGAATCCGTCGGCAGCCCGAACATTTCGCCCGATGGTAAACAAATTGTTTTCTCGCGCACGTGGGTAGACAAGGTCAAAGATCAATATCGCAGCAATCTCTGGATCGTAGATACCGATGGATCACGCGTGCGCGAATTAACGACGGGAGATCGTGACGACTCTGCGCCCGTTTGGTCGCCGGATGGCAAACGTATTGCTTTCTTGTCTGACCGCGACGGCACGGCGCAACTATTTGTGATGTACGTGGACACAAAAGAAATCGCGCAACTCACGCATCTGGAACAAGCGCCCAGTAACATCAAATGGTCGCCCGATGGCAAACAAATCGCCTTCACCGCGTTTGTGCCAGACAACGACCCGATTCTGAATATCAAGCTGCCCGAACGTCCGCGCGGCGCACAGTGGGCCGCGCCTGCCGTGCTGGTAGATCGTTTGTCATGGCGCGCTGATGGACGCGGGCCAACACCGAAAGGCAATACGCACGTCTTCACGATTGATGCAGTGCTGGGCGGCACACCACGTCAAATCACGAGTGGCAAATATAACCACAACGGCTTTGATTGGGCGATGGACGGCAAGACGATGTATGTCTCCGGTCTGCGCAAGCCCGAAGCCGAATACCAGCGCGGCGACAGCGAAATTTATGCGGTGGATTTGGCTTCGCTCGAAGTCAAACCGCTCACCGACCGCAAAGGCCCGGACGGATCGCCCGAAGTTTCGCCCGACGGCAAATGGATTGCGTACGTCGGCTACGATGACAAGTCGTACACGAACCACGTGGCGAGTTTGTATTTGATGAGTAGTGACGGCAGCGGCAAAAAATTGCTCGCGAGCAATCTCGACAGTTCGCCGCAGAATGTTGGTTGGTGGGCGAATAGTCAGACCGTCTTTTTCACCGTCGAATCCAAAGGCAAAACCGATCTCTGTTGGGTGAATTTGGCAGACGGCAAAGTGAACAGAGCTTCTACGGGGGCGATTCTGTCGGGAGCTTCTGCCACCAATCGCACCGGGCAGTTCGCGGCAGTGACCAGCACGCTCACCGAACCCGGCGCAATCGTGACGTTCAATCCGAACCAGCGGCAAGGTGACGTGCTCAAAGCCACCAAGCTTGTAGACGTGAACAGCGATGTCCTCGCTAACGTCAAACTCGGTGCGTGGGAAGAATTGTGGTACACGTCGAAAGACAATTTGAAAGTACAAGGCTGGCTCGTCAAACCGGCGAATTATGAAGCGGGCAAAAAATATCCGATGGTGCTGTGGATTCATGGCGGCCCGTGGTCAATGTATTCGACGGCGTGGAATTGGGCGTTTCAGAATTTCGCTGCGAATGGCTATGCCGTGTTGTTCACGAATCCGCGCGGCTCGACGGGCTACGGACAAGACTTCGTCAATGGCATTCAGTATTCGTATCCCGGCAAAGACTACGACGATTTGATGGCGGGCGTGGACGCGGCGATTGCAAAAGGTTTCATTGATGACCGCAATTTGTTTGTCTGCGGCGGCAGCGGCGGCGGCGTGTTGACGGCGTGGATTGTCGGGCATACGGATCGCTTTGCGGCTGCCGTTTCAATGCGCCCGGTCATCAATTGGCATTCGTTTGTCGGCACGACGGACGGGCCAAGTTGGTACAATCAATTCCAAAAATATCCGTGGGAAGACCCGATGGAATTTGCCGTGCGCTCGCCGTTGCATTACGTGGCCAATGTGAAAACGCCGACGATGGTAATGACGGGCGAAGCTGATTTGCGCACGCCGATGGGCCAAAGCGAAGAGTATTATCGCGCGCTGAAAATGCTCAAGAAGGAAACGTTATTGGTACGCATGCCCGATGAGTTTCACGGCTGGCGACGGCCTTCGCATCAGCTTGCCCAGCAGCTTTACTTACAGGCATGGTTTGAGAAATATATGCGCAAACCAATGAGTGACAAAGCCGCGAGCAATTGATTTTCGTTTGTAACTGAACCATCTGTTCGCCGCGTAGCAGCGGCTAAATTCAAACCGCCGCTACGCGGCGAGGAAACGATTTTGAATCCGCACAATTTTCACCAAACGGAGGATTTATGATCCAGCGAAATTTACGTCTTAGTATCGTGCTTCCTGCTTTACTGAGCTTGTCGTTACTCATTCCCATGTCGGGCGCGGCATTCAAAGCCGAAACGTCTAACGCCGCAACTGCCTGGACGCCGGAGCTTTCGATGAAGGTCAAAAGCGTCGGCGCAGCGCGCGTCTCTCCTGATGGCAAACGCGTCATCTACACTGTCAATGAAGCGGTGATAGCGGCGGACAAGAGCGAATACCTGACGAACATTTGGGCCGCGAATGCTGATGGCAGCGACGCGTATCAGATGACATTTGGCGAAAAGTCGTCAAGCAATCCAGATTGGTCGCCCGATGGCAAGTGGATTGCTTTCACGTCATCGCGGTCAGGCAAAAACAATTTGTATTTGCTGCGCGCGACGGGGGGTGAAGCGGAAATGGTGACGGACGTGAAAAGTGGTGTTGGTGGTTTCGCGTGGTCGCCCGATGGCAGCGCGATTGCTTTCACGATGAGCGATCCGTTGACCGCAGATGAAGAGAAAAACAACAAGGGCAAAGATGATTCGCGCTGGATGGATGAAAACGTCAAGCAAACGCATTTATACATTGTGCCTGTCACCAAAGATGCCAATGGCAAACGTGAACCGCGCCAATTAACCAAAGGCAATTTCAATGTCGGGTCAGGGCTTGGTTCCGGCGGCTACGATTGGTCGCCCGATGGGAAAACGATTGCTTTCACGCACGTCAAAACGCCGAAGGCGAACGATTGGGTCAGTGCCGATGTGTCGCTCATAGATGTTGCCAGCGGTGTGGTGAAGACGCTCGCGGCTACGGGAGCCGCCGAACGCGAGCCGGTGTATTCGCCGGATGGCAAGTGGATCGCCCTGACTATCAGCAGCGATCCGCCGCGTTGGGCATTCAATGAGACGATTGCGATTGTGCCTGCCAGTGGTGGTGCGCCTAAATCACTTACGTTGAGCTATGACGAGCAACCATCGCTGCTCGATTGGGCGGCGGATGGCAAACGAATTTACTTCACTGAAGCACGCGGCACGATGAGTGCGCTATACGCGATCAATGTGGAGACCAATGCCATCACCGAGATTGAAAAAGGCAAAGGGCTGTACGCTGGCCTTAATCTCAATCATTCGCGCACGATGTTCGGGATGGCGAAGCAAAGCAATGATGAGGCGAGCGAGGCTTATGTCACACGAGCCGATAACTTCGCGCCAGCGAAAATCAGCAACGCGAATGGAGACTTGCCAAAGCTGCCGCTCGGCAAAATGGAAGTTGTACGGTGGAAAAGCAATGACGGGATGGAAGTCGAAGGCATTTTGAATTATCCCGTGAACTATCAAGCGGGAACGCGCGTGCCGTTGTTGTTGGTGATACACGGTGGCCCGGCTGGCGTGTTCACACAAAACTTTGCGGCGGGGCCGGGGCTATATCCGACAGCGACGTTCAATGCGCACGGCTATGCGGTATTGCGCGCCAATCCGCGCGGCTCTTCCGGGTATGGCAAAAAGTTTCGACATGCGAATGCCAAGGATTGGGGCGGCGGTGATTTCAAGGATTTGATGACCGGCGTGGATCACGTCATTGGCATGGGCGTCGCTGATCCTGAGCGTTTGGGCGTGATGGGTTGGAGCTATGGCGGCTTTATGACTTCGTGGACAATCACACAGACGAAACGCTTCAAAGCCGCGTCAATCGGGGCCGCAGTGACAAATCTGATGAGCTTCAACGGCACGGCAGACATTCCCAATTTTGTGCCGGATTACTTCGGTGCGCAGTTCTGGGACAACCTGGAAATCTATCGGCAGCATTCGGCGATGTTCAATATCAAAGGCGTGACGACGCCGTCGTTGATTCAGCATTGCGAAGGCGATTTGCGTGTGCCGATTTCGCAGGGCTACGAAATCTACAACGCGCTGAAGCAGCAAAATGTGCCTGTGCGCATGCTGGTGATGCCGCGCCAGACGCACGGCCCGACTGAGCCAAAGATGATGCTGAAGGTTATGCAAACCAATGTCGAATGGTTCGACAGGTATTTGGGGAATAAGTCGTGAAATTACTAATCATCGCGTTGAGTATTTTGTTGATTTCGGTTGCTACGTGGGCGCAGTTTCGCTTGCCTGTTACGTCTGAGCGGGAGCCGGAGTCCTCCGCCTCATCAGGACGGGCATCGCTCGACAAACAAATCGCGGTGCAATTCGCGCCTGTCATTTATCAGGGGCTGGGCGACCAGCCGCGTTACGACTACATCACGAATTTTGATTTTGATGGTGATTGGAAAGGCGATAACAACTGGGGAAACGCCGCCAACAAAAAGCATCTGTTGCGGGCGTATGTGTACTACTCTGTGATCGAAACCGCGACGCATTATTTTGTGCATTATGCCTTTTATCATCCGCGCGATTACAAAGGCGGCATCGGGAAATCCGCGTTGCTGGATGTGTTGATTAAGGAAGGTGTGCGACGAGCTGGGAAAGACCCAACAGGCCTGGCGGATGAGGTAGCGCTGTCGCACGAAAATGATCTGGAAGGTTGTTTGGTCGTGGCAGAAAAGCGGGGCGATGACTTACAGCAGGCTGTGCTGCAATACGTCGAAACGATGGCGCACAATCGCTACCTTAAATATCACACAGGGGAAATGCGGGGAGCTATTGGCGATGGGATTGAGGTGCAAGGGCAACGACCGTTATTGTTCGTTGAACCGAAAGGACATGGCGTTGTGAGCTACACTGGAACACGCGGACAATTGAAAAACTCCGTCAATGGTACGCTGATATATAGCTATGAGGGAACTGCCGAAAATCCCGATAAGCGGCACGGCGATGCGGTCGGTTATGATTTGATGGCGATTCAGGAAACGCTTTGGTTACACGCTCAAAAGGGCGAAAGCGAAACGTTTGCTGAGGTGATTGAATATCAGGAATTCAAGGTTTCGACGCAGAATCTGGATGGCAAGATCACAACGATTGAGCGGCAACCGGGCAAGATTGGGGCGGCGTTTCGTGGTACGGTCGGCTTCAAAAACAAAGCGCGTCCGCCCTGGGGATGGTACGACGAAGCAGAAAAAGATCGTCCGCGCGGCGAATGGTTTTTTGATCCAGCAGTTGTCATTGCTCGACATTTCAATTTGGAACAAAGGTTCGTTCAGGCATACACCTATCATCCGTTCTTCAAAATAGGTAACACGCAAGCACGACGTTGATCTCAGTGCTGAACCAACTTCTCAAATTCTCTTTCCCGAAACGCCGCAAAGATGGTGTTCGTCTATTTAGTTTGCGGGGGCTGTGCTTTAATATCCCGCGTCTGTAAGTAGTCACACTAACAATCAGGAAAGGACACTCGTTATGCAAAGAATATGGCGGCCTTTGCAATTTTGGCTGGCTTTCTGTCTGGCGGTCTCTGTCCCGTTGAATCTGCTCGCACAGTTTCCGGGCGCACCGCAAACTCCTCCCCCTCCTCCGATCAACCAATCGGACGATCCCTTACTCAAAAAATTCGTCTTTCGCGGTATTGGTCCTGCCAGTATGGGCGGACGCATTGATGACTTCGCCGTCGTCGAAAGCAATCCTTCAACGTATTACATTGCGTTTGCTACGGGCGGTCTTTGGAAAACGATTAATAATGGGACCACCTATGAGCCGATTTTTGATACCTATTCAACCTCTTCGATAGGCGATGTTGCCGTGTGTCAGAGCGATCCGAATATCGTGTGGGCTGGCACTGGTGAGCCGAACAATCGGCAAAGCTCATCCTTTGGGGATGGCATTTATAAATCCACCGATGCGGGCAAAACCTTCACGCACATGGGGCTGAAAGAAACACAAACTATCGCCCGCGTTGTGATTGATCCGAAGGACGCAAACACGGTATACGTCGCGGCGTTGGGGCATCTGTACGGCGCGAACAAGGAGCGCGGGATTTATAAAACAACCGATGGCGGCAAGACCTGGGCGAATATCAAATTCATTGATGAAAACACCGGTTTTACCGACATCGTGATTGATCCTGTAGATAGCAAAACATTGTACGCAGCATCTTATCAACGGCAACGCACTGCATTTGGTTTCAATGGTGGCGGCCCTGGCACGGGGCTTTGGAAAACCATAGATGCCGGTAAAAACTGGACCAGGATCGAAGGCAATGGCTTGCCGGAAAAAGATAAAATGCTGGGTCGCATCGGCCTTGATGTCGCGCGCTCGAATCCGAATATTCTCTACGCTCAAATTGAGGTGGGAGCCGAAATGGGAACGGGTGTGCCAGCCGAGACGCCAGAAGGCCAAGGCGGTCAAGGTGGTCAAGGTGGTGGTGGCGGTGGCGGTGGCGGCGGTTTTGGCGGAGGGCAACAAAATCGGCCTCCTGATCCGAAACGCAGTGGTATCTGGCGCTCCGATGACAAAGGCAAAACCTGGAAGTTTGTGAGCAATGAAAACAATCGCCCAATGTATTACAGTCAGATTCGTGTTGATCCGACGAATCCTGAAATTGTTTACACCGGAGGCTTGAATTTCAGCCGTTCGACCGATGGCGGCAAAACGTTCAAGAACCTTTCGGGCGTCGCGCATAGCGATCATCATGCGATTTGGATTGACCCGAAAGACAACAAGCACGTGATGGTTGGTAATGACGGCGGACTGGACGTGAGCTACGATCAAGGTGAAACGTTCGATTTCATCAACACGATTCCTGCCGCACAGTTTTACGCGGTGTCCGCCGATATGCGCAAACCGTATTATGTTTGCGGTGGGTTACAAGATAACGGCAGTTGGTGTGGCCCCAGCAGCACGCGCGCGGGTGGTGGAAACGGCGGCGGCGGCGGCGCAGCACCCTCCGGCATCACGAATGCCGATTGGTATCGCATTGGTGGCGGCGACGGTTTTTATACGCTGCAAGACCCTACCGATCACACCATCGTGTATTCCGAATCACAGAACGGTGCGACGTCGCGTATTGATTTGAAAACCGGGCAAAGCCGTTCGATTCGCCCACGTGCAGCGCAACGTCCGCGTGGACCTAGCGGTGGCGGTCCAGCCGCAGCCAGCGCGACTCCGCCACAAACCGCAACGACAACGCAAGGTGGGACAGAGCAAATGCCTACAGTTCGTCGTTTGGATCAGGGCGGACAAGCCGGGCAAGGGCAAACAGCCGATCAGCAAGCGCAGATGCTCGCCTTTATTCAAGCCGCTGGTGGCGGCGGATTTGGTGGTGGCAATCCGTTCCAAAGCAACATCGTGCCTGCCCCTCCGGCTGGCGAAGCCTATCGCTTCAATTGGAGCACGCCGATCATGCTTTCGCCTCACAACCCGCGTATGGTGTATCTGGCGGCGAACAAACTGTTCCGCTCGTTGGATCGCGGCGATACGTGGACCGTCATCAGTCCTGATTTGACGAAACAAGTTGATCGTCGCAAACAGTCAATAATGGGTGTTGCCGGCGATCAGCCGATGGCCTCCAAACACGATGGTTATGCCAACAATAGCAACATCACTGTGATTGGGGAATCGCCTGTTTTGCCGGGAGTGTTATGGGTAGGAACCGATGATGGCAACGTTCACGTCAGCAAAGACGGCGGCGTCAATTGGGCCAATGTAGTTACGAATATTAAAGGCGCACCACAAGGCTATGTGCAAATTTCGCGCGTCGAACCTTCTCATTTCGAGGCTGGCACTTGCTACGTCACAATGGACAATCATCGCAACGATGATTGGAAGCCATATGTGTTTGTGACGAAAGATTATGGCGCGACGTGGACCTCTGTTGCCAGCAACTTGCCTGCCTTCGGCAACGTCAATGTGATTCGGGAAGACGCGAAGAACAAAGACCTGTTGTTTGTCGGCACTGAACTGGGTGTCTACGTCTCGCTCAACGGTGGCAAAGAATGGAAGCGGTTTATGACGGGCTTGCCGATGGTTCGCGTGGACGATTTGCTGATTCATCCGCGCGATAACGACTTGATTGCCGCTACGCATGGTCGTGGCATTTATATTTGCGATGACATCTCGCCTTTGCAACAACTGAACGACAAGACAATAGCCGCAGACGTTCATCTGTTTGACGTGCGCCCTGGTACAAACTGGCTCACCGACTTGACGCTCAGTCGCTACACGGGCGGGCAAAAGATGTATCGCGGTACGAACGCTCCGCAAGGCACGGCGATCAGTTATCACCTGAAAGCTGCCCCAAGCGGTGATGTCAAACTCACCGTTTCTGACATCACGGGCAAAGTTGTTCGCACGATGACGGCGACCAAAGAGGTGGGATTGAATCGTGTGCAGTGGAACCTGCGTGGTGATCCACCACCAAGGCCAGCAGGCTTTGGCGGTGGAGGCGGGGCGGGCAATGCCGCAGCGGCTGCCCCCGCAGCCACTCCAGCGGCGGGTACTCAACCCGCAGCACCTGGAGCTGGGCAAGGTGGAGGTGGACGAGGCGGAGGTGGGGGCGGGGGACGCTTTGCCAATTTTGGCCCGGCGCTTGACCCTGGCGTTTACCTTGTCAAGCTTTCCGTAGACGGAAAAGAACTCATGACAAAGGTCGTGATTGAAGCCGATCTCAATCGGTAAGCACCAACGTTTGTTCAATGGAGAAGGGGAGTTTGAGAATAGACTCAAACTCCCCTGATTTATTTTGGGAATAGCAGTGGTCGAGTGCCTGTGAACGGAACTGACGACAGAACACTCATCGAATCGCCGGATTCGGGGCGATTTTTTGCAGCTTTTGCTCCATCAACAACAAGCACAAGACGAACAAAACGCTAGTCATCGCAGCTATTACAGATGGGAGCGAAAAGATGATGGGGCCGAGGACTCCGACCAGTAAGAGCACCCCACCCAATAACAACCAGGGCGCGCGGGTTTTGACCGTCACGCCCCAGCCCAACAACATTAGGATCGCTAAGGTAGCGATTGCTGCAAGGGGCCAGCCAATCGGTGTATCGGGTTGATATTGTTTGATTCCTTCAAGGATGACGGGGTCCAACGTGATTCCCGCGAAGCCTTGTATCACTCCGATCACGAGCAGTGCCAGTATTACAATACTCAGTCCTAACAGCAGTAACGGGTCGTCTGTCCATTGCACCTGCGCCCGTTTGGCTTGATCAAACGCAATCACAAGCAGGAACGGCGTAACAATCGCCTTTAGCAAATAGCGCAACGAATGAAGCACATGTAAGGTTGATCCTTCGCCGAGCGCATTGCCGAGCGCGAAGACCAGCGGGTCAAAAACGAACCAGACCAGGATTGGCAATAACATTGCCAAGGCCCAGCTTGGATGTTTGTAAAACATTACCGCTGCCCAAATTCCAAAGAAGAAAAGAGATCCAACAATCAGCCAATACAAGTTTGAGGCCATCAAAACTCCTGTGAGATCTTTCAATAGTTGTCTTCGGGGCAGTTCAAGGAAGGGGCACCATTTCGCAAACCATTGCGATTCTATCATCAGATGTGCTTGAAGTTATACCTCATACACGTTTAGGATGAGCTTCAGAGAAAAATCAAAACTTCTATCACTCGAAAGTACGTGCAACCAACCATTCATTACCAATCCAACGCAAAAATCCCGCTGTGGCGACCCGCGCTCAACTTGCTGCGCGAACATCGCGGACTAATCCGCTCGATGGTCCAGCGCGAATTATCGAGCCGATACAAAGGTTCGGTGATGGGACTCGGCTGGGCGATTATTTCTCCAGCGGTGATGATCGTAATTTTTACGATCATCTTTTCTGGCATCTTCGGGGCGCGGTTCAGCAACACCAGCGGACATCTGAGCTTTGCTGTGTATTTGTTTTGCGGCTTGTTGCCGTGGATCGCGTTTAGCGAAAGCGTGCAACGCGCGACGAATTCGTTGTTGGAAAATATCAATCTGGTCAAACGCGTCGTCTTCCCGGTCGAAGCGTTGCCCGTGAACCTGGCACTTGCTGCCGTTGTGACGCAGTTGCTTGGGACCACCGTTTTGCTCGTCGCGCACGTCATCCTCGCTCAGCAATTGCACCTGACGGTTTTGTGGTTGCCGGTGTTATTGATTCCGCAATTACTGGCGACCTTAGGGCTGGGCTGGTTGATGGCGAGCCTGGGCGTGTTTCTGCGCGATATGCCACAGATCAATCAGTTGGTGTTCATGGCGTGGATGTACCTGACGCCGATTTTTTTCCCTGAGAATTTGGTGCCGCCACAATTTCAATGGATGATTCATTACAACCCGATGGCACCATTGATTCGTAGTTATCGGCGCGCGTTGCTGGAAGGACAGCCGCCTGATTGGCGTGGCCTGGGCTTTATGCTGGCATTCGCGGTCGTGTGTTTTGTGGTGGGATATTGGTGGTTTCAGCGGACCAAGAAAGCGTTTGCGGATTTGCTGTAAGGCTATTCGCTGTTGCGCTTGTTTGTGCTGCGAATGGTGATCGAAGTCCGACGAATCGGCACTAATGCTTCTTTGGCATTGGATGGTTGTTGCGTCGCCGCATTAGCGATGTACTGCTGCATGTACTCGAAGAAGCGATTGAACTCCTGCTGCATCTGTTCCATCTTCTCGCGCATATTCAGAATGACTTCGACGCCTGCGAGATTCACTCCCAAATCGCGCGTCAACCCAAGAATTAATTCCAATCGTTCGATGTCTTCTTCCGTGTAGAGACGCACATTGCCGTCCGAGCGTGAAGGCTTCAGCAACCCTTCGCGTTCGTAGAGGCGCAAGGTTTGTTGATGGATTTCGTAATGATCGGCTACAGCAGAAATCGTGTAGCCTTTTGCTCGACGTTTCATAAAATCAAAAGGCAAAAGGCAAATCTCAAAAATCAAAAGGTCGGCACTTTATTTTTTGTAAAAGTGGCGAAGCCCTCTTCTTTCCACTTTTGCAATTAGCCTTTTGCCTTTTGATTTCACTCCAAGCCCATTGCCGCGCGCGGATTTTCAGGATTGCGTTTGGCGAATTGGCGAAGCAATTCTTTGGAATCTTCGTCAATAATCTTGGGCAACGTGATCTTGACCTCGACGTATTGATCGCCGCGATGATTACTGCGCAGACTCGGTGCGCCTTTTTCACGCAGGCGGAAGCGTTGCCCTGATTGCGTGCCGGGCGGAATTCGCAGTTGCGCTTTGCCGCTGACGGTAGGCACTTCAATTTTCGCTCCGAGCGCCGCTTCAGTGAGCGTCACCGGAATTGTGCATTCAATATTGTCGCCTTTGCGCGTGAACACCGGATGCGGCGCAACATTCGTGATGATGAATAAATCGCCTGTTTGGCCGCCACGCTTGCCTGCTTCGCCCTTGCCCGTCGCGCGCACACGAGAACCCGTGTCTACACCCGCCGGAATGCGAATTGTTACGCTCTCGGTTTTGGGGATTGTTCCGCGTCCCGCACATTCATTGCACGGAGGGCGTCGTTTGCCCGCACCTTTGCAATCTGGACAGGTCTGATCAAAGCTGAAGAATCCGCCACCGCCCGAAACTTTGCCATTGCCCCGACAGGTCATACAAGTGACTTGTGACCCTGTCCCTTCGCCGTTACCACCACAACGCGCACAGGTGTCATTGCGCCGAACGCTGATGGTTTTCGTCGTTCCATTGATGGCATCTTCAAAGGTTAGAGAAATCGGAAGCTCGATGTCTGCCCCACGCTGTATTTTGGGTTGAGATGATGTTCGAGCGCCTGCACCTCCACCCGTGAACAAATCGCTGAAAATATCCTTAATGCTTGGTCCGCCTGCTTCTGCCTCGCCGCTGGGACGAAAGTCTCCCCAATTAAAATCGAATCCGCCGGGGTATCCTGCTCCTGCGCCTTTGCTTGCAGCATCGCGCAGATTTTCACTGTACGAGCCGAACTTATCGTAGATTTCTTTTTTCTTGGGATCCGAGAGGACATCGTACGCTTCAGAAATCTGTTTGAACTTATCCTCAGCGGTTTTATCGCCCGGGTTCACATCCGGGTGATATTTACGCGCCAACCGGCGATACGCCTTTTTGATTTCGTCTTCAGATGCGCCGCGTTTGACGCCGAGGGTATTGTAATAATCTTCGCGTGGAGCCATAAAAAGAGAGACGAAGCAGAAAGGATGAACTCGGATTCATCGCGCATCGCTTATCGTTCCTCATTCCTCCTGGTCATTCCGTTTCAACCTTAATCTTCTGCACTTTCGGCGTCCGTTTCGGTAGCTCGACAGTGAGTACCCCTTTGTCGAGCGAGGCTGAAATATTCGCCACATCAATTCGCTCTGAAAGATTGAAGCTACGTTCAAATTTGCCATAAGCACTTTCAAGGCGATGAAATTGCTCGCTCCCAACTTCGGCGCAGCCTTCTCGATCCCAGCGTCGCTCACCGCGCAATGTCAATTGATTGTCCACCACTTTGACGTCTATGCCTTCGCTGCTCACTCCTGGCACTTCTGCTGTTAGCACGAAACTGTTGGCCGTTTCGTAGATGTCTACGGCTGGAGACCAGGAATTGTGCGAAGGCTGATTGATATGACGCGTTCCCTCAAAGAGCTGATTGATTTGTTGCTCAAGGGAAGCCAGATCGCTAAAAAAAAGATTTGGACGTGGCATAAAGTTCAGTAGTCGGTAGATGGTGGTCGGTGGTCGGTGGTTGGTTAAGGGATTGCAATGGCATTAATGTTCCTAGAAGGACTATCTAACCATTGCAACTGTAAACCAGCCACCGACCACCGACCACCAATCACCTATTTCTTGTCATCAACGTCAATGTATTCCGCATCAATCACATCATCGTTGCCGGACTTCGGCTGCCCAGCCTCGCCTGTTGCACCCGCCGCTCCCGCAGAAGCTGCATCCGCTGCCCCGCCTGTGCTGGCGCTTTGATACAGCGATTCCGCGATGCGATGCGACACGCGCGTAAGCTTGTCGTATTCGGTGTTGATTGCTTCGGCGTCGCCGCCCTCAACAGCCTTTTTCGCGTCAGCAATGGCGGACTCCGCTTCAGAGATAATTCCGACAGCGATTTTCTCGCGGTTGTCCGTAATGGTCTTTTCGGTTTGATAGATTAATGAATCCAACCGATTTTTGGCTTCAATGCCTTCGCGCCGTTTCTTATCTTCGTCCGAATGCGATTCGGCATCTTTCATCATCCGATCAATTTCATCTTTGCTCAGACCCGAAGACGCTGTGATCGTGATTTTCTGTTCACGGCCTGTACCCAGATCGCGTGCCGAAACATTGACGATACCGTTCGCGTCAATATCGAATGTGACTTCGATTTGCGGCATGCCGCGCGGTGCAGGCGGAATACCAACCAAATGGAATTTACCTAACGTACGGTTATCGCCTGCCATCGAACGTTCACCTTGCAATACGTGAACTTCAACGGAGGTTTGATTGTCTGTTGCCGTTGAGAAAACCTCGCTCTTGCGCGTCGGAATTGTAGTGTTGCGTTCGATTAACTTCGTGAACACGCTGCCGAGTGTTTCAATGCCGAGTGACAGCGGCGTCACGTCGAGCAGCAATAAGTCTTTGACATCGCCAGCCAACACACCGGCCTGGACACCCGCGCCAATGGCCACGACTTCATCAGGGTTGACGCTCTTGTTTGGTTCTTTGCCGAAGAATTCCTTGACCATTGCCTGAATCTTCGGAATGCGCGTCGAACCGCCCACCAACACGACTTCGTCAATCTTACTGGAATCCACACCCGCGTCCTTCAAGGCCTGGCGGCAAGGCTCCAATGTGCGCGACAGAATATCGTCCACCAACGCTTCAAATTTCGCGCGTGTCAATTTCAGTACCAAGTGCTTGGGGCCAGAAGCGTCTGCCGTAATGAAAGGCAAATTGATTTCAGTTTCCATCGCCGAGGACAATTCAATCTTGGCTTTTTCCGCTGCTTCTTTCAGGCGCTGCAAGGCCATTTTATCTTGCGACAAATCAATGCCTTGATCTTTCTTGAATTCATCGCTGATCCATCGAATCAACCGCTCGTCAATGTCATCGCCGCCGAGGTGGGTGTCGCCATTGGTAGATTTAACTTCAACTACGCCTTCGCCGACTTCAAGGATCGAAATATCAAACGTACCGCCACCAAAGTCGAACACGGCAATCGTCTCGTCTTTTTTCTTGTCCAAACCATAGGCCAACGCCGCTGCCGTCGGCTCATTCACGATACGCAGCACTTCAAGGCCAGCAATTTTGCCCGCATCTTTGGTTGCCTGGCGTTGAGCATCATTGAAGTAAGCTGGAACAGTGATGACCGCTTGCGAAACTTTTTGTCCGAGATAATCTTCGGCAGCCTGTTTCAGCTTTTGCAGGATCATCGCGGAAACTTCGGGCGGCGAATAATCTTTGTCGCCTGCTTTCACCCGCACATCACCGTTCGAGGCTTGTTGAATGATGTAGGGAACCTGTTTCATTTCGTCGCCCACTTCATTGTAACGACGGCCCATGAAACGCTTGATTGAATACACCGTGTTTTCGGGATTTGTGACAGCTTGGCGCTTCGCCACTTGTCCCACGAGGCGGTTGCCATCTTTGGTGAAACCGACGACCGACGGGGTAGTGCGCCCGCCCTCGGAATTTGTGATGACGACAGGTTCGCCCGCTTCCATAATTGCCACGACCGAGTTCGTGGTGCCTAAGTCAATACCAATAACTTTGCTCATTGTCCCTCCAATGCATCAGGTTGAAACCTGAAATGCCGCTCTGCGCGAAAACTTTTGTTCAAGCAGCGAAGCCTGAAACGATAAAATAAGTGCAATAATGCTTCGCTAAAAACAAGCGGAGTATAAAACTTGAGTGTCTTATTGTCAAGTTTTTTGATTAAAGTTGTATTTTGCGGCTAACTTCTTTGTTGGCTATAGGTTATTTGTCATTTGCGGAGAGGCTTCAAGTACTTCTTCCTCAATTAAAGGTGGGTCCGTGGTGAATTGAGGGCGCAACCGTTGATAAAAATCTGATTGCTGATAGATGTCTTCTTCCAGAAAGCGCAGGATTACTTTCGCGGCGGCAACCACCGGAACCGCCAAAATAATCCCTAATAAACCAAATAAATTACCGCCAATGACCAAACCGAGTAACACGACCAGCGGGTGCAGATTCAGACTTTCGCCGAGTAATTTAGGTGTGAGGTAATAACCTTCAATGCTTTGTACAATGACGAAAATGGCTAAGACTCCGACCATGCGGACGGGGCCTGCTCCATCTAGGGCTGTGAACGAAACGGCCAGCACCAAGCCGGTCAATGTTCCCAGATACGGCACGAAGTTCAGAAAGCCCGAAATCATCCCAATAGTTAACGCCAAAGGAACGCGCAGCACTGCAAACCCGAAAGAGTACAGTAGGCCCATGACAAAAGCGATGACAACCTGATTGCGAACGTAAGCCGAAAGTACATTGTTGATTTGACTCAGCAGTCCGCCGCCGATTACTCGATAACGCGGCGGAATCCATCGCTCAATGCGCGCCTTCATCTTCAGGTAATCGCTGAGCAAGTAAAACACAAAGAAGGGAATCAGGAGCAAATCAAACAAGGACGAAGTCGCCGTAACCAATTTGAGTAGGCCGCCCTGCAACCATTTGCCAATCGCCGCACCGATCTCGGCTTGTTGTTCAGGGGATCGCGCTTTTTGGAGAAGTGATTGCAGGAAATTGTAGGCAGGGGGGCTGGCGCTTTGGAGTTTGGCAAGCAGCGGGTCTACAACGCGATGCCCGGCTTCCAGCGCGGAGGGTAATTGCTCGTACGATTTGAGGAGTTGCGACCAGATGCTCGGAATGACAAAGACCAGCGCCAGCGTTAGCACCATTGTTGCAGTGGCCAATGTCGCCAGTACAGCGGTGGTCCGCGACCATTTGCGTCGCTCAAATACTTCAACCAGCGGTTCAAGCATATAGGCCAGAGCGAACGAGCTAAGCAATGGAATCAAAATCACCTGGCTGCCGATGACGATACCGGCGATCAGCACGACCGCGATGAGTGCGGCTGGAATCCAGCGCATCCATTCAAGTGGCCCGCCGCGCCGATGAGGTAATGTTGTTGGTTCCATTTCTTTCATCTGGGCGATTGATCTGAGTCCGTCGTTGTTTTTTCGTTCATCAGTTGATTGGCGTGAAAAATATAATGCAGGCCGGAAAATACTGTGATCGCAAACGTCAGGTAATAAATCCAAATCAAATAATCCGCACAGCAACCAATAGCATTAGCCGTCAAAAACAAAATGATGGCGATAAGTTGTACGACGGTGCTGACCTTGCCCGGCATCGAAGGCCGAAACCCGCTGAACCCCGTTACCATATTAATAACCAATGCGCCGAGTACAATAAAAATATCGCGGCTGATGACGGTGGTGGTCAGCCAGAAGGGAATGGGTGGCAGATGTGAAAATTGTGGTAACGAGCAAACAATGAAAGCAGTAACGAGCAAGAGCTTGTCCGCCATCGGGTCCAAAATCTCGCCAAGCTGTGTCTTTTGATTCAAGGTCCGCGCGGCCAACCCATCCAACCCGTCAGTCAACGCGCTGGCAAAGAAAATTGCTAACGCATAGCCAAAGTTTTTGTAATATAGGGCCGTTACAAACACAGGCGTCAGGATCAGGCGCAGGATTGTAAGCAGGTTGGCAAGCGTTAGAATGGATGACATGAGAGCCGGACGTAACGTTGATTCGGTAGTTTAATGATCTTGCTAATACAGACTGAAGCAGCGAATATAACGGTTTGATTGCACTTTGCAAAGAGATTTACGAGCGCAAAGATTATGAGAACACTGGCTGTCGGAGACATTCACGGAAAATTGGAATTGTTCAATCAGCTCCTGGAAGAAACGAGATATAAACCCCACGAAGACTTTCTGGTCTTGATCGGCGATCTGGTGGATCGCGGCGAAAACTCCAAAGGCGTCGTTGAACGTGCGATCCAACTCAAACGGGAAGCACCCGACACCGTCGTTGTTCTCAAAGGTAATCACGAGGTGATGATGGTCAACTCCATGTTGCGTCCGAACACCGAGTATTCTGATGCCTGGCTCAAAACCGGAGGCCTCGACTGCCTAAAAAGCTATACGGATGAGGAAGGCAACGTCGCCGTTTCAGAAGAGCACATTGAGTTTCTTTCCAATCTGCCTGTTTGGTATGAAGACGACCACGCGATTTACGTTCACGCCAGCTTGCCGAAGATGACAGACGGTTCGTTTCTTCATCCCAGTTTTTCGCCCGATAGCTCCGAATTGATGTGGGGCCGCAATCGGCGTTTTTTCTCTGAGTACGACGGCAAGCTGGTCGTGTTTGGGCATACGATTGCCGGGCGGATTTTTGGCGAATGGGGACAAGTGTGGCAGCGCGAAGATTTAATTGCAGTAGATACGGGAGCCTATATGACAGGCGTCTTGTCAGCGGTCGAATTGCCTTCGCGGCAGGTGTATCAGGTGGGCGAATTCCGCCACCCTTCTCCGACCAAATCGCGCCGTCAGGAATCTGAAGCCGCGCCCAAAAAACGCAAACGATTTTTCGGCTTGTTTGGCTAAGCGGTAGAATTTTTATGCTGCCCGATTGCTCAAATGAGCAACGGGTAAATCTCTCTGAACCATCTAACGCGCGGTTTCGTAAAGGCTGAGCAACTTGAAGGCGGTTCGATCAATGAACTCGGCGAGGAGGACGTTAATATGTTCAGTTCATTATTTTACGTGGCAGCCGTGATCCTCGATATATTCGCTCTATCCGATGTGATGCGTTCATCCCGTGACACGGCAACCAAAGTGGTTTTGATGGCGTTAATTCTGTTGATTCCGTTCGTCGGCGCAGGGCTGTATTTATTTGCGTTTCGAGACAAAGGGTATTCATAACCATTTGCAAAGGAGACCGCAATGGATTGGTCAACGCTTGGTGTGGCAATGGGGTCAGCCTGGCTTTCCGGCATTAATTTATATGCAACAGTCGTTACTCTCGGCCTGCTGCAAAAATTCAGCTTCGTCAAATTGCCTGGTGAATTAAGCGTTCTCAGCAACGGTTGGGTGCTGGGAATCGCCGGGGTTATGTACGCCGTCGAATTCGTTGCTGATAAAATCCCTGCCGTAGATTCCGCGTGGGACGCTGTTCATACTTTCATTCGTGTGCCTGCGGGAGCGATTATGGCCGCGACCGCTTTTGCCGATTTTGATCCGACCGTCAAAACGATTGCAATGATTGTAGGCGGAGGCGTGGCGCTCGGCTCACACGGATTGAAAGCCACGACACGGCTGGCGGCAAACACCAGCCCGGAACCCGTTTCCAACATCGCGCTCAGTATTGGCGAAGATCTTTTCACCTTCGGCTCAACGATCCTAATGGCGGTTTCGCCTGTGGCGATTTTGGTCCTGGTTGTAATCTTCATCATCTTGATGATCTGGCTCGTGCCGAAAATTTACCGCACGCTGCGCTGGATGATGCGCAAGTTTCGGAGCTTGTTTGGCAATACCCCTGATGGGAAAGCCGTTGAGAGTTAGCTTATGATGACCTCACTTCGGAAGTCAGTTTTGACGATTTTAGGGTTAGTGATTTTTGCCCTGCCGAGTTCCGCGCAACCGGATGCGAAAGGCGCGGTGAATTCATTTTTCTCATTGCTCAAAGGGCAAAAATATTCAGCGTTGTATGATTACCTGCCCGCTGAGATGCAGCAGAAAATGTCTCGTGAACAGTTGACGAACAGCCTTAAGCGCCTCAGCAGTTTCATCAGCATTGAGAAAATGGACATCGGTCGTGTGCAGCAAAAGGGCGATTTTGCGGTCGTAGATACGACCATTTACGGACGGCTTGCACGGCCTATAAAAGCTGGCGCAGGCAGCGCAGACAAGCAAACGCAAGAAGGCAAAGTCGCTGTGCAGCAATATCTCTTCAAAGAAAACGGTCACTGGAAAGTTGCCACTGCTGACAGCTCCGCGCGCAATTACTTTCTCAAAAAACACCCCGACTTCAAGCAAGGCTTTCAATTTACGCAGCCGCGCTTTTTCATCAAGCAAAACGGGCAGTGGAAAGCCCTAGGCTAAAAATCAAAAGGCAAAGAGCAAAAATCAAAAGGGTGGCATTTTATCTTTTTTCAGATAAAAGCGGCGCAGCCTTCCGAATATACTTTTGCCTTTTGATATTTGCCTTTTGATTTGTCTTACTTCCCGTAATCTCGCCACAACCACCGTAGTGAATCCGGCAAAATCGCGCGTCCATGTTTGTCATTGTGAAAGCCGTTGCCCATCACAAACTGATAATCGTAGCCCGCAAAAGCCAACGCCTTTGCCATCGTTTTGTTGGCGAGGGGCCAGTTGCCATTCGCGTTATCCAAATCATTTTCGCCGTCCTGCAAAAACACGCGAATGTTTCGTTTTGGCGCTTTACGGATCAGCGCAGGGTAGTTGTGACCGCCTTCGCGGAAGGTCGTGCCGTGGATAATATTCGTGAAGCTGCCAACCCACGACAGCACTTTGTGAAATTCATTCGGACGCTCCCAGGCGGCGGTGAAGGCCGCAATGCCGCCGCTGCTGATGCCGGTGATCGCGCGGCTTTCGGCATCTTTTTTCAGCTTCACTGTCTTCTCGACTTCGGGCAGGATTTCTTCGAGCAGGAAGCGCGCGTATTGATCTGACAGCGTGTCATATTCAAACGCGCGATTCGGGCGACCATCGGCACGCACGCCGGGCGAGATGAACACGCCGACCATCACGGGAATATCGCCTTTGTGAATCAAATTGTCGAAGATCACGGGCATATAATTTTTCGGGTTTTGACCATCCTGAAAAATCATGACACAAGCGGGTTTGTCGGGCGTGTATTGCGCTGGCACATAAATCCACCAGTCGCGGGTTGTGCCTTCAAAAATCTTGCTCGTCCATTTTGGCATTTGCGTGACTTTGCCTTTTGGCACGCCGGGTTGTTCGACGGCGTCCCGATGCGTAGCCCAGACTTCAACTTGCCCGCCGCCCCAGCGTTTGTTGTCTGCTTCAAATTGCCACGGAATCGCCGTGCCGGAAGGCAAATACGCGACAGCCGCATAAACATTGGTCGCCCCGAGCTTTTTCATTGGCAAGGTGAAGGTGCTGTCTTGCGATTTGATGCGTGGAGCCATCGCGCTTTCGATTGCCCACACCACATATAAATCGTCGGATCGTGCGGCTCCGACCGCCAGCAACTCTTGTCCCTGATTGTTTTTGCCGAACCAGGTACGCAATTGCCCGGCTAATTTTTCGGCGTCCGTGTCCGCCAGCTTGCCCTGCATTTGGTCATACACTTTTTTGGGCGTCAGCGGCGCATCCTGGGCAAAAACTGCTGCGCAATTGGCGATTGCACAGCAAACGAATAATATGTACAGCGTTGTACGCAGTTTCATCTCAGCTCCTTTTGAATTTGTGGTTTTGAATCGAAATTGATTGCGTTGACCTTTACGCGCAACAATTCGTTAGGTTACAGATTTATGCGTCTCTGGATTTCCAAACAAAGCGAAGTGCCGATTCGAGAACAACTCGTCACACAATTTCGGTTGGCGATTTTGAGCGAAGATTTGAAGCCTGGTCAGAAATTACCCAGTACCCGCGAACTTGCGCGCCGCTACCAAATTCATGCCAACACAGTCAGTGCGGCGTATCGAGAATTGGCCGAACGTGGTTGGGTCAACTTCGCACACGGCAGCGGCGTCTATGTGCGCAAATTCGATGCGGACGCGCAGCTTGATGCGGAGACGGATTTGGATCAAATTATTTCGGAATTTCTGAAGCTGGCGCGTAGCAAAGGCTACGCCCTCACGGAAATTCAGGCGCGGATTCGGCGCTGGTTGCAATACCAAACGCCGGATCATTTTTTGCTCATCGAACCCGACCCTAAATTGCGCCAAATCCTGGCCGCCGAAATCCAGTCCGCCACGAATTTTCCGGTCGTTGAATGCGATGTCGAAGAATGTACCGGGCGGAAGTCTTTTGTCGGCGCAATGCCAATTGCCGTCTATGGGCAAGGCGAAGTGGTGCGTGCTGCATTGCCCCCGCATTCACATTTGCTTTTGTTACGCTTACGTTCAGTGACGGAAGCCTTAAAAAACGAAAAGCGTCCTGCGCCCGAAGATTTGCTGATCGTCGTGTCCATGCTGCCTGATTTTCTCGACTGGTCGCGTTCGGTCTTGAGTGCCGTTGGTCTTGATCCGCTATCATTGGAATTTCGCAACGCCAATCAACGCGGATGGCAACGCGGGTTGGAAGCAAGTACGTTTGTGATCACTGAAACTGTCACCGAAAAGATCATCCCGGCAGGTGTCAAAGTGCGCGTTTTTACAATGATTTCGGATTCCTCGCTGGCTGAGTTGCAAAAATTTGTGGCGCATTTGCAGGCATCCTGATCGTGTGACAGTTCAAAACCTGCCACAACCACGATCCTAACTGCTTTCCGGTCTCGTATGATTCAACCTGTCGTTATGTTGACAGCTTTGAAGGGACATCTATGAATCCAAATAAATCCTCATCTTTTCGCTCATCGCTGAAGCAGGAGCTGCCTGCTTGGGTGCAGGAAGGCATCGTGACCGAAGACGCAGCACAACGCCTTACCTCTTTGTACGAACTCGACGAACTGCGCACAGAATCGTCGAGCTTGTTGGCCGCTGTGATTTTTACGTTGGGTGGTTTATTGCTTGGCGGTGGCCTGATGAGCTTTGTTGCCGCGAATTGGGAAGTGCTTCCGACTCTCGTAAAGGTGATCTTGTTGCTCTTGCTGTTGCTGGCATTTCACCTTGCGGGATACTGGCTGTGGCATAAGAAAAACTGGCCGCGACTGGGACACGCGCTCGTGTTTACGGGCAGCTTAGTGTTTGGTGCAAACATCGGGTTGATGGCGCAAATCTTTCACGTCAGCGGCGAATGGTACGGCGCGTTTGGCGCGTGGGCGTTAGGTTCACTCGTGATGGCGTACGCTGCACGAAGCTGGATGACCGGGCTGTTGGCGCTTGTGACTGCCGTCACCTGGTTTCAGGGCATTTCACACTCGCATCCCAGCAGTTGGATGGCGGCTGGGCCATTAGTGTTGACGGCGGTGTTTCTGTTGTTAGCGTGGCAGCTTCGTTCGCGTGTGTTGTATGTGGCGACTCATGCTGGACTCACATTTATGCTCTGTACACTTGCCGCTGAACGCTACAGCTCAGGCAAGTATGTGTTAGCGACGATGATTGTCAGTGGTTTTGTTGCGTGGGCCGCTGGTGAATTTCATCGCGTCAAAACGCTGCGCCCGGAGTTTGGGAATCCAACAGCGGCACTCGGCATTTTGATTCTTGGTGGCAGCGCGTATATCTGGTCGTTTCATTGGTGGTGGAGAGAGCGAGACTGGGCCTTGGATTCCAGCAACGTCGTCTATTCGCCAAGGTTTTACTGGGCTTTGCCAACCATCATCGTCACGTTGGTCGGCATTGGATTGGTCATTCGGATGATGTGGCAAGTCAATGCTGTAGATTCACGCAAGTTGTTAGTGCTGGGAATCAGCGTTGCTTCCGCGATTTTGATTTTATGTGCGTTGATTGGCGGCGCGAATTATGGCGATCAAGTGTTGCTCACGGTGAGCGTCAATCTGGCGGCTTTGATGATCGCTGTTGTAGCGATTGCCATCGGTATTTTAGATGAACGGCGGCTGGCGTTTTGGACTGGTACCTTGTTCACGGTGTTGCTGATTATCTCGCGGTTTCTGGAATATGAAACTTCATTGTTGACCAAGTCCGCCGCTTTCACGTTGTGTGGTGTGGCGATGATTGCGGCAGGCGTCGCATATGAAAATCACCTGCGCCGAAAGGAGGCGATAGTATGAAAAAAGCTACTGGTTTTTTTCTCGCGGCAGTCGTGTTGCAAGTCCTGATTTTATTGGGCGTGCCTGCGCGCAAGGCTTACACGCGGATGACTGGGCGTGATGTCGTTTTAAAAGTTGCGCCGGTTGATCCATACAGCATTTTGAGCGGCTATTATGTGATCCTTGGCTATGACATTAGTCGTCCGGCAGATTTCCCGAACGCGCCGAAATTTGAATTCGATGAAGTGATTTACGCAATTGTCGAGCAACAAGCGGATGGTCTTTGGAAGCCGGTTTCCATTGAGCGTGAGTTGCCGAAAAATCTTCCTGCCAATCGTGTTGCGATTCGTGGACACTGGAACGACTGGCGCATCACATATGGCATTGAGGAATTTTACATCCCGGAAGAGAAGCGCCAGGTGATTGCGGACGACCTTGGCAAAAACCAAGCCGAGGCGCGCGTGGAGGTGAAAGTGGACGCACAGGGAAACGCGGCGTTGATACGACTTAGAATTCAGGACCGTGTTTACGAATAGAGAGGGTTATGACTCGCAAGTTTTTAACTGCACTCCTCACTTTGGTTCTGCGCATTTTTTATCACCGCATTGAAATCGCAGGACTCGAACGCATTCCGAAAGATGGGCCAGTAATCTTTGTGCTGAATCACCCCAACGGATTGCTTGATCCTGTGTTCATTCTTTGTCTTGCGCCGCGCCCGGTTTCATTGCTTGGGAAATCCACGCTGTTCAAGATGCCTGTCATTGGATGGCTGGCACGAGCGTTAGATACCCTGCCCGTTTATCGGCAACAGGACAAAGGCGAGGACCCAAAGCGTAATAAAGAAACGTTTCAGAAGTGCCGCGAACTGCTCGAACGCGGTGGATCGTTAGCCTTATTTCCCGAAGGTGTTTCGCACAGCGAACCATCGCTCCGGCCCCTAAAAACAGGGGCGGCGCGTATTGCGTTGGGGGCGGCCTCGGCTGGAATGAAACAGTCCTTGCAAATCGTTCCCGCTGGTTTGTATTACACCGCGAAAGCCACTTTTCGTAGCTCGGCACTCTTGTACTTCGGCGCACCGATCAAGGTTGATCCCGTGCCGCTGGATGAGCATTATGAGCCGCCGCGTGAAGCTGCACGCGAGTTGTCGAATTGTCTGGATACGGCATTGCGCGAAGTGACGTTGAATGCGGATCAGAAACAGGCGCTCGACACCATTGCGCAAGCCGAAGAGATTTTCAATGCTGGCGGCAAACACGAATCCAGCCTGGCCTCAGAGTTGCAGTTGAAGCAGCGATTTGTTGAGGGCTATGAATTCTACCGCACGCACGCGCCGGAAAAGCTGGCTGCGATTGAATCGCGTATTCGGCGCTATGCTGAGCAATTGCGCGTCGTTGGATTAGATGTTGACGATCTTTCCGCTGTCACCCAAACCACGGTGGGCAAGACGTTGAGGCGAGTTCTGACATTTGTATTCTTGCTTCCGTTTGCGGTGGTTGGGACGATTATTCATTATCCCGCTTATCGTCTGGCAGGCGTATTGGCAAAACAGTTCAGCCGCAATGATGATGACGTAGTTTCGACGATCAAGGTCTTAGCCTCGGCCTTGTTATTTCCGTTGACTTGGTTCATTTGTGCGGGATTGTGTGCTTGGAAATTCGGATGGATGCTGGCGGTTGCAGCGTTGATTTGCTTGCCGTTTTTAGGCTATCTGGCTATTCGCTTTGCGGAAGAATTCGATCACGCCTGGGGGGCCGCGAAAGCTCTGCTGTTTTTTGTGACACGTGGCTATTTTGCAAAACGTTTGTTGGCAGAGCGGCGGGCGATTCGGAATGAACTCCTGGCTTTGAATGACGGCCTCACAAAAACTCCATGAGGGAAGATTTGTTATTTGTGCATCACGTTTCTGCGAAAAGTCAGGATTATTTTCTCGACATCGCAAACGAAGTGACAAGCGATGCCCCCATCGCTCAGGAGTTTCCCCAATGCCCAAATACAAATGAGGTCTTCGATGAAAATCAAACTGCCAGCACGTACGTTAGCCGTCCAATTACTTAGTGCCCACCAACGTTTCACCAAATTTTCTAACGAGCAGCGTTTATTGGCGCTGGATATGTTGACCACTCACATCGAAGCCACTCGCAAGCTCGGCACTCCGGGCAGCTTAAAGGCCGCTACCACCGACGCTATTTTTCTGGCTTCGATTAATGAAACCGCTTATGAACCCATTCCGGTCAACACGCACTCCATCTCTTCCAGTCTAAACAATTTGCACGGCGCAATCTGGGCGGAAGACCTATAAGCTTTGTCCGTAGCTCTTCATTTTCCTCCAAGTTCATTTCGCACGCGTGATGGCCGGTCTGTTGCGCGTGCTTTTTTATGTATCCCGTCGTCGGTTTTTATTTTTGCTGAGGGTTTGCGCGGCTTTCTTTTCGACGACGCGCCGTTGGATTTCGCGCCGCTGCGCCGCAGTAATGGCCGCTTTCTCGCTTTTATATCCAGCCACGCGTGGCTCCAATTCAAAATGTGCCGGGTCTTTCAATCCATAACGCCATTTGAAGCCATGCTTTTGCATGACCTTGACGATTTTGTGTCCATCACGCGTTAAGCGGCGATTGTGTTTTTTGCCGTAGGCAACCGCTGCAACATCCACCGCCAAACCGGCTTCGTGCAATGATGTACCGGGCTTCCTCGCACTATAAATTCCGCGTCGCAGGCGGCAGTGATGCTTGTGCGAACAGCGATACATATCGTGTTGTTCTGCGCTGGAGCGATAGCCGCTGGTGATGGCCGGACAAACGCCAATTGCTTTCATATCTTTGAGCGCGGCATTCATTTTTACTTGCGCTTGTGGATGCAGCCCATTTAGTTTTTTGGTACTTTGCGAGCGGATCGTCTTTTCCTTGGCTTGAACTTGCTTGGCGCGTACGGTTTTATTTTCAGCCGGGAGACCGATTTCAACTTTGCCTTTTTTTCCTTTGCGCAAAGAAATGGCTTCATCCTTACGAACCGAACTGGCGAAGACTGGGGCAGCAAGAACAACCAATAATAATGCTGGTGACAAACTAATTTTCAACATAGCTAACTCCCACTAGGTTTTGAGGGGGCGGGTTGGGAAGGGGGTGGTTGAAGTCTTGACTTGGGGACTTTAACATAAATCACCTTCGCCGGAGAAATGTCTTTGAGGGTGCGAGAAAAGACACTGATCTCAGCGGCCCGGTCGCCAAGGCGAGCATTCGGCATGCTTTCTCTGGACAAAATATCGTGAGGATGAAGGTCATCACCATTGGCGAAGCGTTCGCCATACAGGACACAATTCGCTGTGTTGTCCACCTTGAAATACGCACCTCGCAAATCCAATCCCGCATACAAGCCACGACTGCGAGAATAGGAGATCGCCCGCGCGTCCATCAATGGGTCCGTAGAAACGCCCACATTACGCCCGATCAGAAAGCCCGTCGCGCCTGCGCCTGCGCCGATTTCAACTTTATTTCGGAGCAGAGAACTCAACCCAGAGCGCGTTGAAATAATCATGACGAGGTCTGTGACCTCTAATCCAATTTGCAGACCAAAGCTTCCGCCTGTAAGAGTGAAAAAGACGGGCGGACTCCACGATTTATTTTCATAGCGGCAACTTAACAAACCTCGTCCCCATTGTCCGCCAAAACCGAAGCCTCCTTTTTTCATCGAAGGAACAATAGCGATGCAGTTGGAACGATCCAGTAAAGCTTGCGGCATGGCGTGATCTGGCGCTTCCATAAATTCACGAATAATCATGGAGGCTCGTTCGGCTCGCTCCAGCAAATCGTGCCGATTTTCTTCGTTACAGCTTTTATTGCTGCGAGCCGGCAGGATTTGTTTTCTCGCAGGGATCAACGTGCCGTTGGGGCGCCTTCGCTGAGCCTGTGATTCAAGGGGCAACAGACAACCAAAGAACAGGGCAATTAGGCCAGCAATCAGGGCGTGTTTCATTGATGTTCCTCTCAAACTTAGAAAGAACCTGGTTTCTTCTGGGAGGGTTAGCCAAGCCACCGCTAATCCTCCCAGAAATTTCTTCCGGTGATCGTTATTTTTTCTTTTTCACTGTGGCCTTTTTGCTTGTGACCCTGCGCGGGGAAAATTTTGTCAGTGTGGCCGAAAAAATTCTGACTCCTGACGCTGGTTTGATGTTGCCCGTGTCCAACAGTTCGCGGGCAGAAACGGCTCTTCCATATACATCTTTGTTTGCATCCTCGTCTTCCTTAATCACCGAGCCTTTCAATTCCAAACCTGCGAACACACCCTTGCTGCGAGAGTAAGAGAGGACTTGCGCGTTGAGCGTCGCATCGGTTGAGGCCGAGACGTTGCGCCCGACTGGACCTGCTGTTGCGGCAGCGCCTGCCCCGATTTCAAATTTACTCTTCAACAATCCGTTCACGCCATCTTCATTCATAATCAACAACACGAGGTCTACAGCCTGTGCGCCGATTTGCAGGCCAAAGCTGCCTCCACCGATAGTGAAGTACGCCGGGGCGCTCCATCCGGCGGTTTTGCGGCAGCTAATCAACCCACGTCCAAATTGGCCGCCAACGACAAAGCCCCCCTTCTTGACCGAAGGAAACACGGCCACGCAATAAGCGCGATCCAATAGCTCATTCGGAATTGCCTGATCGGGAGCATCCATAATTTCCTTAAAGGCCTGCGATGCTTTTTGAGCACGTTCAAGTTCCTCTTTTTTGTCAGCCAAAGCCGTCACCGTGAAAAGCAAAATAAGTGTGACAGCAAAAATAGTAATCTTTGCTTTCATATTCCCTCCGTAGTAGTTTCGGTTCAAAGAACCGCTCCAGCGTGAACGCGCCAGTAAACTCTGTGAGACGCTTCACGCCACGAATGTTTCGGGGGATTTCCCCCGGAGGATTTCTGTGAGTAGTATATTTCTAGCCTGAGATCAATGGCTTTTCAAGTGAAATCTTAAATTTAGGCTTTCAAGTGATAGGAAAGTAAATATTTTAGCCATTTTGTAGATGGCCTTAAGGTGAAAAAGACAAAGACTGTACATTCGTCTGAAACCCGCTGTACTATTCCACCATGCCAACGAACGAGATCAACAGCCTGACACTTGCGCCGCTCTCCGCCGGAGATTTACTGGATCGCATTGTGCGCTTATATCGTCAGCACTGGATGGCGTTGATGCAGGTGGCAGTCTTGCCTGTGATTCTTTCGTATTTGGGGATTATGGCGTTGACGCTTGGCTTTCGGAACTTTTCGACCACCAAAGGCGACTGGCGCATTGCCTCATCAATCTTGCTGATTCTGGCAGGATTGGCGTTGTACGCCGGGGGCAAATCCGTGCTGATCTTTTTATTGGGTGGCACTGCTCGTGAGTTGGTGCAACATTTTTTAGACGGTTCTCCGGTGACTGTGCGCGGCGTATATCGGACGGTTCGCCGCAACTTCTGGCGTCTGATCGGTGCGGCGTTGCTGATCGTTGCGCTGGCCGCCACGCTAGGAATCTTTTTGATGTATGCCCTGGGTCTGATGATTGGGGTTTATGCCGTCATCTCGCAATGGGTTCTTAGCGGTTTTCCCTTCTGGATACAAGCGACACTGCACAGTATCATTGGCCTGCTGGTTTTTACGATTGTCACGATTCTGGTGCTAATGAATGTGAAGCGCGTGGTTTTTTTGCCGCAGATCATCGCGGTTGAAAACAAGAGCGTATCAGCTTCGTTAAGCCGTAGTTTCTCGTTAGCTGGTGGCGAATTCCGCCGTAAAGATTTTATCCCGGTGATCGCGCTCGTGTTCTTTTATATCTACGTGTCCTATTCAGTATTGCTGTTATTTATGTTGCCTGTGTACTTGTACGCCGGGATCAACGGCATAGACGGCGGCCCGTTCAATTTGCAGCAGCCGCTGTGGTACACCGTGCTCACAAATACCATCTCGCAAGCGAGTGAAATTCTGCTGTTGCCGGTACTGATGATCGGGTTTATTTTGCTGTATATTGACAGCCGTGTGCGCCGCGAAGGTTATGATTTGGAATTGCTTGCCAATCGGTATTTGCCAGCGCCTGGCGTTGAAATTCCGCACGGAAGCTTTCCGATGGAAGTGCCAAAAGCGAAAAGCCATGAGCCACCGAACAGTGATGAGCCATTCGATTCCGACAGTAATTTGACCGTGCTTTCTTTGCGCTAACTTGAGGACATCGCTATGAAGATTTTTTTGTTGCTTCTCTTAGTCCTGCCTATGTTGGGAGTGAATCAGGCACAGGACGCAAAACAGGACCTGCCGCCGATTCGCAATTTCTTTCGCATCAATCAGGACTATTGCTCCGGCGGACAACCACGCCCGGAGCATTTGGCGCAACTAAAAGCCGAGGGCGTCAAGGTCATCATCAATTTGCGCCCTGCATCGGAACATCGTGTCGAATTGGAAACCGACGCGGCAAAAGCGGCAGGCCTGCGCTACATCAACATTCCGGTGGTTTTTACGGATCCAAAAGACGAGCAGGTCGAAGAGTTTCTGAAAATCACGGACGATCCCAACAATCGTCCCGCTTTTATTCACTGTGCAGGCGCGATTCGTGTCGGCGCATTTTGGATGATTCGGCGTGTGTTGCGTGATGGTTGGACTGTCGAGAAAGCCGAAGAAGAGGCGGAAAAAATAGGCCTCAAAAATGCGCCCCATTTAAATCAATTTGCCCGCAGCTATATCGAACGAAATAAGAAGAAGTAAAACGAAGAGAGCAAGGAGGCTGAAGGGGTAAAATCATGAGCCACGATTTCATCTGTTTCTCAGCGTTTTTTGATCCTAAGGCAAAACAGTCGAGGCTTCGTTTGCTTGTTCCTGTTGCGCTTGGCTTTCAGCTTTCCCTTTTAATTTACGGGTTTTTGGGCGGGTTTTGCGGCGCGCTTGTTGCTTTTCTCGGGCCGCAATACGGGCCTGCGTGCGAACGATGTCACGCATCGAGATGATGCCGACCAATTGTAGCTGATCTTTGCGACTGACAACGGGCAGTAATGAAAACTCTCCTTCGCCTAATTTGAGCATCACGGCATCCAGTGGATGATCGGGGTAGGCGGTCACGACGTCTTTAATGGCAAGGTCTCCCAACATCGCATCTTCGTTGCCCTCAGCTTGATGGTGTCGCAGTTCATCACGCGTAATAAATCCCACCATTTTCCGTGCGCCATCTACCACCGGAAACCCATAATGCGGATTCGTAATGACGTATTCGATTGCTTCTCGAATCGAGAGGTTAGCGGGTAATGTCACAACATCGCGGGTCATCACGCTCGACGCCGTAAGCTTGTGGAGCGAAACTCGAGGCTGGGCGGGCGCGAGCCGGATGCCATCCTGTTCCAGCAAGGCTTCGTAAATGGGCGTAGGATTCAATCGCTGTGCAACCAGATAACTTGTCGCATTCGCAATCATCAGCGGCAGAATCAGCGAGTAATTCTGTGTCATCTCAAAAACGATGAGGACCGATGTAATCGGTGCGCGCACAACCCCGCAAAAACTCGCCCCCATTCCCACCAATGCAAATGCTCCCGGCGCAGTGGGGTGTCCGGGAATTGCCGCTTCGACGACGAAACCGAGCGTGCCTCCGACCATCGCCCCGATGAACAACGACGGTGCGAAAATACCGCCTGATCCCCCCGACCCATACGACACCACCGTCGTGACGATTTTGGCTACCGATAATGTCAGAAGGAGCATCATCGGCAGTCGCCCCTGTAATGCAGAGGTCAAAGTGGTGTACCCGCCGCCCATTGCCTGAGGCGCAAACAATCCGATCACGCCCACAATGAAGCCGCCAATCGCGGGTTTGATCCACATTGGGATTTGGCGCAACTGCCGAAAGATCAGTCGAAGTTTTAATAAGGTGTTGGAGAAAAAGACCGAGACTCCACCAATAATTGCGCCTAGCAGCAAGTAGAAAATCAATTCTGCCGGGTGTTGTAAGCCATACGCCGTAACACCAGGATACAAATGTCCTGGCTCAAAGGCCCGTGAAATAGCCGATGCAATGACCGCCGCGATGACAATGCCACCGAGCATGCGCTGATTCAGATCGCCAATGATTTCCTCAAAGGCAAATGTGACTGCCGAAATGGGCGTATTGAAGGCGGCTGCCACTGCCGCCGCTGAACCCACCGGCAACAGCTCCATCAATCGTCGCCGCGACACGCCAAAAAAACGACCGAGAAATGACGAGACCGCCGCACAGATTTGTACGGTTGGGCCTTCACGTCCGATGGATGCTCCGGTGCCAAGGCTGATGGCGGAAATGACTGCTTTCCCAATCGCCGACTTGAACGGCATTCGCCCGTAGTTGGTGAAGTACGCCGTTTTGACCTGAGGAATTCCGCTGCCGCGCGCGTCGGGTACCCAATATTGCAGCAACAATCCAACCAAGAGGCCACCCAACGTCGGAATCATCAACGTGAGGGCTGCAAACTTCCAATTGAAACCGCGTTCATGCGCTACAAAAACGTGCCGAATAATGTTGCGCTCCATCGCCATAATCAGCAGGTGAAACGCCACTGCGACCAGGCCGCAAACGGCTCCGACAATGAGCGTGATGAGAAATAGTTTTTGATTTTCCGGCAGGCCAAGGCGATCAATGATTCGCGTTGCTCGCAATTCAATGCGATACCACTTGCGCCGGAGTTGCGCGCGTTGCACGGTGAACCTCACTCAGTTAAGTTTCCGAACGGGGAAGGACACGTACGGGGAATTGTGATAGATCAAAAAGTATCTTAGCATCCAGTGTTAATCACGCAAGCGAAAAGTTGTCCGACGAAAGATAGAAACCAGCGATTTAGAGCTAAGCGATGGGCAGCATTGAAGCATTTATTTTTCTGGCTTACGATGAATTTGTTCATTGTGAATATTCGTTACGATTTCAATCATATCAACCATTATGAAACACAGAGTTACGATTTGTTTGGTTTTACTGCTCAGCCTGACGATGCCTGCCAGCGTGCGCGGTTGGGGCGAACACGGTCACTTGATTTCCGGTTTGGTGGCGGCGCAGCAGATGCCCGGTGCAACGCCACGCTTTTTTCGCCGTGCCACCAAACAGCTTAGCTATTTGAATCCTGAACCGGATCGCTGGAAAGAGCGGGCGGAATCCGATCTTGATCCAGCGGTTCGCTCCCTTTCGCCCGATCATTATTTAGATCTGGAATTCGTGCCCGAAGGCGCGTTGACCACCGCCGGAGATCGTCACGCCTTTATCGAAGCGTTAGGCAAAGCGGGCCGCAGGCCTGCCGAAGCAGGCTTCCTGCCGTATCGCATTTTGGAGCTATTCCAAACCTTGCGCATGGAGTTTCGCCTCTGGCGTGCGACCACGACGGATGCGAAAAAGCGCAAGATGATCGAGCAACGCATCATCAACGACGCGGGAATTCTGGGCCATTTTGTGGCGGACGGCGCGAACCCGCATCACACGACGATGCACCACAACGGCTGGGTTGGCGATAATCCGAAAGGCTTCAGCACGGATAACACAATTCATTTCCGCTTTGAAAGTCAGTTTGTGCAAACGCACGTGCAAGCGAAAGAGGTCGCGCCGCTCGTCGGCGAAGCTCGCGTGCTGGCTAAGCCGCGCGAAGAGGTCATCGCCTTTTTACAAGCCTCGAACTCACATCTGGAAGAACTGTACGAATTAGAGAAGCAAGAGAAATTTGGTGAGGCGACGAAATCCGAGGCACACAAAAAGTTTGCGCAGGCCCGCTTAGCCGCTGGCGCTCAAATGCTCCGCGATTTGTGGTGGACGGCGTGGGTCACAAGTGAAGCGAAGGCAGAAGCCAGGACCTTGACCAACTGAAAAAAGCGTGGCTGAAAAATAGAAAAGGCCAATCAAGTCCCCAACGATTACACCCGAAAAGCGTATACGTAAACTTGATTGGCCTTTGCAAGCGAGACTGCTCTGATCAAACTCCGCGCTATCCATATAGTGGTTCAACCGGAGCAGTCTCGTTCGCTGCTCTGGTTGATACTTTCACACCGATTTGTTGGTGAAGTGTCACGGAAACTTGGAGATTGCGTTGCTGCTGAAAAATATGCGCATTGCCAAAATTATCAAGTCCAATTCGCACGTAGATTATGCCGCGCGGGTCCTTGACTCGCTCGAAACGCCGGAGCCGCCCACGCCTGCTGAATATTGCTTTGGGCAATTTATCAAAGTGGTTACTGAACGTGGCGAAGCGGTCGGCGTGATTTACAATTCGCAACTCATCAATCCCGAATATGGCAATTACGGCCCGCGCCTCTCGACTCCGCCAGAACTCAATTCTGTGTTTAGTCCTGATTATCTGAATGAACAGGGCGTGTTGATCGGAGTTTTGTTATTGGGTTGGAAATCAGGAAGCGGCTATCAACACGGCATTCCGCGCGAAGTGTTGCCGATCAATGCCAATGTTGAGCAGATGACCGCCGAGGAAATTCGCGCGTTTCATCACACCGCAGATGGTGCCGTCGAAGTGCATTACTATGCGCACGTCACAACGCACGCTGGCAATTTTGCGTTTGCCTTGCTGAATGAAATTGCGAATCAATTGGAAAGTCTAACGACGGAGAGCGAACGCGCCCGTTTGTCAGTGCTTCGCCGCACCCTGGCGTGGCAACAAACGATGGGGAAATTGCGATAAATTCTGAGCGGCTTAGTTCGAGAGCTTGAAGCTGTCCAGCCAGATTTTCCCTCGGATTGGGCAAGGCGGTTCGCCACAGGCCGGACGCAGAACACGCACCATGACAGCTTCAGTCGCAGCGGTCGTCGTGAAATCAATGGAGTACTCCTGCCAGTCACTATTGCCCAGTGGGAACGGCTTGGTCATCGCGCGCAGACGTTGAATGTTGGCGGGGTCATACACTTCGACCAGTGGGGCGCTCAAGGTGGTCAAATCCTCAATTTTGGCCGCGAATTTCAGGCGATAGGACGTCGAAGGCTTGATCGGAATCAATTGCTCCAAAACCGCAAAGCCAACATTCCCGCTCACGTCAAAATTTAATTGCAAACTATACGCGCCGCTTTGGTGTTGTTGATTGTTGCGCGAAACCGATAATCCTTTGGTGGCCGTAAGTCGCCAGATGGTGAACGGTGCAAGCGTCCCAATTTTTAAATCACCCTCAAAATCCCCATTGCTGAGCAACGAACCAGCATCCGGTTGATTGACCTCAAACCATTGTGCTTCTTCCTGGCGTGCTTCTTCCGAGAGGGTGTTTTCGTCCGTCCGTTTGGTTTTGGTGGCCGCTTGCCAAATTTCATACGCTGCTCCGAAATGTTGTTTACCGAGCAACGCGTTGATGAAATCCCGTGACCGAATCCGTGCCAGCGCCGGGGCGTTAGCACTCAATTCACGCCACAGCGCCATTCCTTCATTAAATTTATCGCGCTGGATTAAGAACGCCGCAAACTGCGTTTTGGCATGATTGGATGGGTCTAGCGATTTCAGAATGCTTGGGACATCCCCATTAAAAGCGTTCCAGGCGTAATCAAACAGCAGCGGCAGTTCGCTGGGGCGAATGACCAGTGCGCGTTTGAATTCGGTGAAAGCGGCGTCTACTTCATTGTTGCGGAGGAGATGATTGGCGAAGGCCCAATGCGGTTCATAATAATTCGGCGCTACAGTCAGTGCCTGAGCAAATGCTTTTTTGGCTTCGGCAATTTCCCCGTGACGGTCCAGCGCGGACCCCAGTGCAACCCAAATGCGAAAATCTTCGGGGCTAAGCCGTGCTGCTGTGCGAAATGACGCAATGGCTTCTTGCAATCGTGGCTCGGCATCTTCTCCACCGGCAAAGGCCAGATAGGTTTGACCCCGCTGATAATGCAGCGAGGAAATTTGCGGCGCGTTTTGGACGGCGGCATCTGCGCTGACCAGTTTGGTTGCACCATCATACTCATTGTCACGAGCGGCAACCGTGATCAATCGGTCGCTGATAGCAGCGCGGGCAATAAACCATCCTGCGGTGACAAGAATTGCCAATAACCCGATCAGGAAAATCAGCCGATAGAGCGGCGAAACAAGCGAAATTTCAGTCATTTTTGATGGAATCCAAGTTAGGGGCAGCCAATAGAAACAGTAACAATAAAGCAGTCTGACCGGTTCGACAAGATGGCGAAAAAAGAATTGACAGATTTTGTAACATCAGCCATACTCTGCCTCGCTTTTGATCAGTTTTTTTCCGCTATTACGCGATACAAAATAGTTTGCCTAGTCCCCATTTGGTTGTAATTGACATCATGTAATGTAAGTTGATTCCTGCTGGTTGTATTTTGTAAATGTGTGGGAGTTTTAGCAGCGAATAAACAGCAATTTGAGGACCCCGTCTTTGCCTCGACAATTGCTTTCAGTTACCCCTAACTGCTTAGCTTCTCGATTTAAGATCAATCAAGATTCAAGGTCGGATTCTTTACCGCCGAGTGAAGCTCATCCGAACCCATTAAGAATTTGAGCTTAAAGGTTTATTCGCCCCTGCCTCACATTCTCGTCTATCATGCCAATTGCCTTACGTCAGGCTGAACAATTCTTAACGCAGTACCGATGGTCAGATAGGCGAATTGAAATTCAGCCGAATCAACTTCAAGAGGTTTAGAGATGTTATTCAGCCCCAAATCAACGATGCGAGTACTTTCCTTTCTTACTTTGGTGCTTTTTCTTGCGACCTTAGCACTAGCCCAACCCGGCACTTCCACTTCTCAAGCACAGGCCACCAATGCGGTTGTGGCCGATAATGCGGGAGTGGCCCGTGCTGCGACGCCGACGAAAGATGATAAAAGCTATCGCATTGGCGTTGGCGATTTGTTGGACGTGCGGGTGCTGAATCATCCTGAAATGAGCCGCAAAATGCGGGTCGAGGGCGATGGCACGGTGCGCGTGCCAGTAGTTGGTAACATCACGGCGACCTGCCTTACGGAATCTCAGTTGAGCCAAATGATCACTGAGAAATTTCGCAAGTGGATTCGTGAACCATACGTGGATGTTTTTATCGAAGAATATAGCAGCCAGCCGGTGGCCGTGATCGGCGCTGTTGATAAGCCCGGTCGCTTCCAATTACAGCGCCGCGTGCGCTTGATTGAATTGCTGACGTATGCGGGCGGGCCGAAATTGGACAAGGCTGGTCATACCTTGCACCTGATTCGTAGTGGTGAAAAAGATTTATGCTCGCTTGAAGCGATCCCTCAGGCATCTGTACCGACCGAAGACCCAATCCCGCAATTACTATCCTTTAAGCTGAAAGATTTATTAACAGGTTCTGTAGACGCCAATCTATACGTGCAACCCGGCGACATTATCAGCTTGCCAGAAGCCGACCAGATTTTTGTGACGGGCTTTGTTCACAAACCCGGGCCATTCCCGCTGAATACAAAAATTACCCTGACGCAGGCGGTCGGAATGGCGGGCGGTTATATGCCCGAAGCCTCCAAGAAAAAAGTTCGGCTGATCCGCCAAAATCCCAACTCTAATTCACGGGCTGAGCAGATCATCAATATTGAAGATATTGAAAAACGTAAGATGGACGACATTGTTTTGCAGGCCAACGATTTGATTGAAGTCCCAAATTCCGCTGGAAAAGTGTTGGTTCGTGCGCTTTTGAATGCCGCACCAAGTGGATTGACCAACTCGCTTCCCTTGGCCATTATTCGATAGTAAAAGACATACTAAGCCCTTATTCCGAGGCTCCCTATGACAGAGGCCGATAAACTTAATACCTCACCAAACAACGGTACCGATAACAAGATGATGGAATCCATCGGCGCGGCAAATTCATTGGATTTGCGCCGCGATGGATATGGGCGCGCGTACGGCGTTCAGCAAAACGATGCGCAGGTTCACCTGCGTGATTATTGGCGCATTGTGCGGCGACGATTGTGGGTTCCGATCTCAGTGGTTTTGCTGACGGTGACGTTAGTCACGATTTATATGTTGCGTAGTCCTTCGATTTTTGAAGGCCAGACCACGGTGCAGATTGATCGGGAAGACACCGCCAGTTTGGATGTGAATTCCAAAGAGCTGAAAATTCTGGGGCCGGAAGATACGCAATACATCAATACGCAGCTCAAAAATATCCAAAGCCCGACGACTGCCTATAAAGTGACCAAGGTTCTTGATTTGGAACACAATCAGAAGTTCGTACCGAAAGGTGGACGTGAGGCGCTGAAAAACGATGTGATTGTGACCAGTGGCGGCGACGAACAACAGGCCGAACGGAATCGGTTGGAACCGTACGTGGAGGCATTGTTGGAAAAGGTCGAAATTACGCGTTTGCGCGACACCCGATTGATTCAAATCAAATATCGCCACACGGATCGGGAATTAGCCAAAAAGATTACGGACACCTGGGCCGAAGTCTTCCGCGATGAAAATCTGACAACCCGCAAACAAGGCAATCGTGATACCGCTTCGTTTTTGGAAGATCAGATTTCCAAGGCCAAATTAGAGTTGATCGGCAGCGAAGAAAAGCTGATGAATTATCGCCGCAACAAGCAGGTGATTGATTTTGGCGAATCCGAAAAAAATACGGTCATCAATCGCCTGGATCAATTGAACTCGGAATTGTTGCGGGCCGAAAATGATCGCAAGACTTTACAGGCATTTTATGATCTGAGCCGGACGATTCCCGACATCAGCACCCTGCCGGAAATTCAAAAAGACCCGCAGGTACAGGAACTGAGCAAAAAGCTGACCGATCTGAAAGAACAAAAGGCCAAGTTGGATGTGGAATACACACCCGAATGGCCGGCAGTGAAACAAGTCGCCCAACAGATTGAGGAATTGGAAAGCCAGAAGCGCGCTGCTTACAAGCGCATTCAGACCGCGCTGGAAAATCAATATCGCGCCGCCGAAGAGCGCGAAAAATTCCTGCGCAAGGCGTTTGATGAACAACGCGGCGAGACCGTAGATCAGCAAAGTCTGGCCGTCAACGCCCGCATGTTGCAACAGGCCGTAGACACTAACCGCGATCTATACAACAAATTGCTGACGAGTCAAAAGGATGTCACCGTTTCCAGTGCGGGCATCAAAAGCAGCATTCGCATCACCGATTATTCCGCGTTGCCGCGCATTCCGGTTGGACCGAAGCGGTTGCAAAATATCCTGTTGAGTTTGTTGTTGTCGTTGGTCGGTGGCGTCGGTCTGGCGTTGTTTATTGATTACATCAACAACAAGATTGAATCCGTCGAAGACATTGACCGGTATCTGTCTATCCCGGTTTTAGGTGTGATTCCTGTCTTTCCATTAGAAGGGAAGGAACGCAATCGCGTGATGGGCAGTGGTTCGCAAAAGCAACTTGGCGTGATTGGAACCACCGCCATGAAACCCAGCACGGGAACCGCATTGGTGGAAGTGGACAATTCTTCTTCCATCGCGGAAAGCTATCGCCAGTTGCGCACCGCCGTCTTATTGTCATCCGCATCGCATGCGCCGCGCACGATTTTAGTCACCAGCAGCCAACCCGCCGAAGGTAAAACCACCACCAGCACGAATCTGGCGATTTCGTTATCACAAACGGGCGCTTCCGTCTTAATCGTGGATTGCGATTTACGTCGCCCGCGTTTGCACAAAGTATTTGGGGTGAAAAATTCACGCGGTTTATCGAATTACTTATCAGGGACGGGCGAACTGGCTTCGTTGGTGCAACCGGCGTTACCGAATTTGTTTGTGTTACCGGTTGGGCCATTGCCCCCGAATCCGGCAGAATTGCTCGGTTCCAGCCGCATGAAACAAACAATTGATTTGTTGCAAGGCAGCTTTGATTATGTCGTGCTGGATTCGCCGCCCGTGGCATCTTTTGCCGACAGTTTGATTTTGTCCGCAATGGTGGAAGGCGTGATTCTGGTCGTCAAGGCCGGATACACTTCGCGCGAAGTTGCCAACCGCACCAAAACGCATTTACAAACGGTTGGAGCCAAGGTGTTGGGATCGGTGATTAATCACATCAAATTGCAACCGCACGATTACTATTACTATTCGACGTATTACAGCCGCTACTACTACCGAGACGAATCCTCCGAATCAAGCGAGGAGAAAATAAAAGATTAATGCAGTTGACAGTGAGTAGTTCGCAGTTAGCAGTTCACAGTAAATAGTTCACAGTTCGCAGTTGATAGTTCACAGTTCATAGCACCATGAACCACGAACGAATGACGGCGAAGGATAGAACAAGAAAATGATTTTCCGAACAAAACCCCGAAGGGGTGAGAAGAAAATAGCCCAGGGTAAAGGCGTTAGCCGCAACCCTGGGAACAGTGATGGAAACATCCAAGCCCTGAAAGGGCGACAGACGCAGCAATGTTATTCGGATATTTGTTTTCTCAAAAACTATCACCCCGCGAACGAACCACTGCGAACCACGAACTAAATACTGCGAACTAGAAAAAAACAGTTCTTTTCTTGTCGGCTCTCGACAACCCTTTAATAACCACTGAGAGCCGACGATGATGCTGCCTCGGCATGAGGTTTCCATAAAGATCGGGGTTCGGTGTGTCAAAGGCTCGCTTGACGAGTCCGGTCTGACCTGCCGCTTCACGAATTATTGGCTCACGTTCATTCGCTTTTGCGGTGTTCTGCGCATTTTCCATGCGTCGCATCGGTCAAGGCGGATGTGGCTCTTGATCATTTGTGGCAATTCGTGTAATTCGTGGCACATCATGCCTATTTCATTACTCGATTTGCAGGCGCAACTTGCGCCCATTCGTCACGAAATCAACGCCGCAATCCAGCGTGTATTGGATTCCGGTGTTTTTATTTTGGGGCCAGAGGTCGAAGCGCTCGAAGCCGAAATCGCAGCCTATTACCATTTCCGTTTTGGCATTGGCGTTACGTCGGGTACAGATGCGTTACTGGTTGCACTGATGGCGTGTGACCTGAAACCCGGCGACGAAGTCATCACCACGCCGTTCAGCTTTTTTGCGACCGCCGGTTCGATTGCGCGATTAGGGGCCAAGCCCGTTTTCATAGACATCGAACCCGACAGCTTCAATCT
>JAEUQN010000290.1 GCA_016789725.1 Blastocatellia bacterium
CAACACTTTGTCCCCAGAACTTTTCTGACTTGCCGAGACTTCCCCAGACTTTCCCGCACTTTTCTCGACTTACTTAGCCCGCTTTGCTATCCCCCATCACCAGGATTTTGTCCTCCACGCGAATTCGCTTCCCCGCCGCGTTGATGGCTTCGCTCATCAGCCTGGATTTAATATCACCACTCTCGACCAGCCCGCGAATCGTCACCGTTTGGCTTTCCAGCGTAACCACGCCCTCGCCTCCGATCTGGGCCACAAACGGCATCAACGCCAGAGCCGCGTTGAACCAACCTGCTGAGGGAAAGGCTGTTTGATTGTTTACCTGTAATTTTTCAGTAAAATTGCCTTCGCCAAATATCCTCTTGGCGCGCGCCAACACCTGATTCTTAGCAGATTGATCGGGTAACGTCCCCGACAAAGACACCTTGCCATTGAGGAGGCGAAGCTCCAAAGTGGATGAAGCGAGAGTTATGGAAGAGGGAGTGGTCGCGGTGGCCTCAATAGTTGCTAATTGCGGGGCATAATAATAAATGCAGGATATACAAAGGAGAACAAAGGCGATCCCTCCAAAACTCCAGATCGCTTTGCTGCTCGACCACAGTATGCTATTCACCTAATTTCCTCCTTTCCAATCTGAGGCAGTCTAAACAAGCCGTAACAGATCCCACCATAACCAATCATCATCGAAGCAATGTTGATCCATACTCAGAGGAGACCATCAACTCTACGCTCTGAATTGTTAGCAACGGCTCCAATTGAAGAGAAAACCTCCAGTGAACAGGAGCAGGACAAAGTAGTGCTTAACGAGCAAGAGCAGGCGCTTTTGAAAGCCCCGCAACTCCGAGAAACAACCAACAAGATTCGTGCAAGTATTGACCGCTTTCGACTATCGAAGAATTACTTAACTTCTATTGGGGATGCTTAGTAAAACAAGATGAGACTAGCACTGCAAGGAATTTTCTGTCAATTGGCAGAGACTTAAAAATCAATGAGGCCCTTGATTTTATGGGGTTTTTCTACTGTCAGGGCGTAAGTCTTGAGACATACCACGCGATGATCGGCTGTCCATAGAACAAGGCGATGAGGGCTGCCAATCCTAAACTAACACCAAAGGGCAATCGGGTTTTCATCCCCTTATCACTGCCGCCAAACCAGATCAAAAACAATCCGGTTAACGATCCCAGCACAGAGCCTATAATCAGGACCAACAAAGCGGATTGCCACCCCAACAAGCCGCCAATGATCGCCATCATCTTGACATCGCCCAACCCCATTCCGCCGAATCCACGCGTGTAAAAATAAATCGCGCGCAAAAGCCAGATTACGCCGCCCCCGACCAGCGCGCCCAAACAGGTACGAAAGATCGCTTCAATGGAAGCGACAACCCAAACCGAATCCGCCGCTGCTGACCGGAGTCGGAGAAATACAAAGACGCCCCACACGACCGCAGCCACCACTCCTAAAACCATCGTCGTGTAAATCACCCGATTGTGCTGTCGTAACAAACGATCTTCGTCAATGCCGCTCAGCAATGGGTCTTCCTCTTCTTCTTCATCAGAAATTTCCAGGTACTTGCCGAACAACGCATTGTCCAGCAAATCCACTCCATAAAACGCGACCGCTGCAATCAGAAGCAGCCCTAACCCAATCCAAAATTTAAGGCTCAGCGAAAGGGTAAACAACGGCGTCAAAGATGAGGGGCCAGGCTCGCCCAATTGAAACGCTGTAAAAATAATGACACCCAGAAACGCGGGATACGTGATGACATTCGGCAACAGTTGATGACGGTAATCAATCATTACCAGCACAATCATCACAACCACAAACAACATTTCCGCGATACCCTGCCCCGTGATGCCGCGCGTGTAGGCGACGGCAAAAAAGCCCAGCCCCGTCCACAATTCGACCATCGGGTAAACCCAGGAAATCTTCGCCTGACACGCACGACAACGACCTCGCAGCAGGACATAACTCAACAGAGGAATGTTGTCATACGCCTTGATCGGCGTGCCGCACGCCCCGCAATGCGAACCGGGAAACGCCACGGATTCACCGCGCGGCACACGATAAATCACGACGTTCAGAAAGCTGCCGATGATGAGGCCGAACGGAAGCGCATAAAGAGCTTGGATTATGAGCGGTAATTCTTGCAGTGGAAACATTGGACAGGATGAAAAAAATCGGGGTAGCACTCAGTTTCAGGCGGGGCGCGAAGCGGCATTAGACCTGTTCAACTCAAACCCTGTCAAGCATAATTCTCGGCATGAAGATTTTGCAGGTTTGTTCGGCAGAAGGTATTGGTGGAGGCGAACAGCACGTCATAGATTTGACACGCGGGTTACTGCAACGCGGCCACGAATTGCATTTGGCCGTGCGCCCAAATAGCCCGTTGCAAATGGAATTTGGCGACGCGCCGATTCATTGGCACGAAGTCAAATTGCGCAACGCACTCGACGTTTTCAGCGCCAAGCGCTTGTCCAAACTGATCACCGAACACAAGATCGAAGTCGTTCACGCTCACCTCGCCAGAGATTACCCGGTGACCGGATTGGCAACGAAAAATTTGTCCGTGCGCTTTTTTCTCACGCGTCATCATTTCAATCCGATCAAATCAAGTTCACTCTACGAAGCATCCATCAGACACGCAATCAAGCTCATCGCCGTCTCTGAAACTGTGCGACAAGAGTTAGCCAAAGCGTTTCCCGCGCTGCAAGATCACATTGAAATAATTCCCAATTGGCTGCGCTTCGCCACCTTATTAAGCCGTACGGAAGCACGGAAATATTTTGACATCAAACGCCCCACAGCCATCGCGGTCATCGGCCAAATCACACCTCTCAAACGGCAGGATTTATTTCTGGAAGCCATTCGATTATTAGCCGCAAATCAGGCCAGCGAAAATGTTGAGTTTTTCATCATTGGCGCAGCTCATCCGGCGGACAAAAACTATGAGCAGAAATTGCACCAAACAGCGCAGGAAATGGGGATCGAAAGCCAGGTAAAATTCACCGGCTTTCTCCCGGACTTACCCAAATACCTCACGGCTTTTGATGCTATCGTGGCACCTTCCGACAATGAAGGCTTTTCCCTGATCGCCATCGAAGCCATGCATGCTGGCTGCGCGGTACTGGCTTCGGAAGTCGGTGGATTAGCCGAAATCATCACCCACAATGAAACCGGAATCCTCTTTCCACCAGGCCAAGCTGAAATCATTGCCAGGCATTTACGCTTCCTGCTTTCCGACAGCAGCACACGAACCCAGATCACGACGGCGGCACAAGCAAGCGTGCGCGAACGCTTTGCGCGTGAACATATCCTGGATCAGATCGAGGCGCTTTATCGCTCTGCCTGAAAATTAAAAAAATAACCTTTCCTAAAAAAGACTCTTGACAGAATCAAGCTTTAGACTTAGTCTAAGCCTCGATGAAGGACGACGTAATCAAAATCTTGAACGACTATGGCATCCAACCTTCGGCGCAACGCGTGGCGGTGGCGGAATACGTGCTGACCACCGAAGAACATCCTTCTGCCGATCAGGTCTTTGCCAAAGTCAGTTCCAATTTCCCGATGATTTCGCGGGCGACGATTTACAACACACTAAATCTGTTCGTTGAAAAAGGCCTGCTGCGTGAATTGCACATTGCCGCCGGACGTGTAGTGTTTGATCCAAATCTCCAACGCCATCATCACTTTATTGACGAAGAATCGGGTGAGATCACAGACATTCACGGGCATCAATTGGAAGTCAGCAATCTTGCGAGCCTGAAAGGCCTTGAGATTAGCGATTACCAAGTGGTCTTGCGTGGCAAGATCAAAAAGAAATAACGGGCGACCCGCTCTCTTTTTTTGCCCATAGCTTAGATAAATTCTAACTTTTTACACAATCTAAAGGAGAACAAGTAATGCTTACCATTGGCGATCAATTTCCGAATTTCAAATTGCAATCTGTTGTCAGCCTGGAAAAAGGCAAAGAGTTTGAGGAGCTGACTGAAGCCTCGTATCCAGACAAGTGGAAAGTCGTGTTCTTCTGGCCGATGGACTTCACGTTCATTTGCCCAACCGAAATCGCAGAGTTTGGCAAACGCAATGGCGACTTCGCTGACCGTGATGCTCAGGTTCTCGGCGTCAGCACCGACACGCATTTCGTTCACTTGGCGTGGCGCAACAATCACGCGGATTTGAAGGAACTGCCCTTCCCGATGGTTGCCGATACAAAGCGCGAACTTTCGACCGCGCTCGGCATTTTGCACAAGGAAGCGGGTGTCGCTCTGCGTGCAACGTTCATCGTTGATCCAAACGGCGTCATTCGTTTTGTGAGCGTCAATGACCTGTCCGTTGGTCGCAATGTGGACGAAGTCCTGCGCGTGCTGGATGCGCTGCAAACAGATGAACTCTGCCCATGCAATTGGAAAGAAGGCGAAAAAACGTTAGGGAAAGCGGCGTAATCGAGCCTTGCGAAATCACACGTAGTAGCGGTTTCATTCGCTCGCGTCACATCCGAGAGCAGAGAGCAAATAAATTTGCTACTACGTCCAAGAAATTGGAGAACACAAATGACGAACATCGAAACCTTACGCAATCGGCTGCCCGAAGCGGCCAAAGACATCAAGCTCAATGTCCAATCCGTGTTTCAAACAACGACGTTGACACCGGCACAAATCTGGGGCGTCGCGGTGGCTTCCGCCATTGCCACGCGCAATTCTGAAGTCCGCCAGGCAGTGTTAGCCGATGCACAAGCGCAATTAGCGCAGGAATCCATTCAGGACGCCAAAGCGGCGGCGGCATTAATGGCGATGAACAACGTGTACTATCGCTTTCGGCATATGATCGGCAAAGAAAGCTATGGCACAAAACCCGCGCGGTTGCGGATGAATTGGATCGGCAAGCCGCTCGCCAACAAAGTGGATTTCGAGTTGTATTGTCTGGCGGTCAGCGCGATCAACGGTTGCGAAATGTGCATTCGTTCACACGAAGACGTCGTTATCAAAGGCGGCTTGAGCGAAGATCAGGTACACGACGCGGTGCGGGTGGCGGCGACGATTCAGGCTTTGGCGGTTTCCTTGGAAATTGGCAGCGATGAATCGTTGACAGCGCAAGCGGTCGCGTAAATCTAACGTAACGCGATTTGCCAAATCGCACTACATTTTCGCAGGAGTGATCCATGTTTCCCATCACTGGCGTGTACGAAGTTGCAATTCGGGTGAGCGACCTTCCGAGAGCGGAAAGGTTTTATTGTGAGGTACTCGAATTGGAAGTGGGCCTTCGTGACACAACACGAAACTGGACATTCCTGCGGGCGGGTGGTTTTGCTGGGATGATTGTTTTACAAGAAGACAAAGGCGAATGGCCGACGCAGCATTTTGCCTTCACGATTGAGCCATCAGACATCGAACGATCTGTGGCCTTACTGAAAGAACGTGGCGTCGAAATGGATGGCCCGCATTTTCACGCGTGGATGCCGGCCACTTCCATTTACTTTTCTGACCCGGACGGTCATCAACTGGAACTGTGCGCCGTTGGGCAAGAGACAAAATAATTAGTCAGGGCAGGACACTATGAGCAAAGCGACAAAGGAACTGATGAATTCGTTGCCCCGGTCCAGTCGGAAGCAAGTAGAAAAGATCGTGATGCGATTTGCGTGTACTCACAATGACACAGGCATTTTGCCAAATGAGTTGGATCAGGTTTACCGGGAAGTGATTGAGGCAGTAAAATTCCAATCGTACTTCCCCGCAAACCAAATGCCTGCGATTAAGAGTTGGGAGCAGGCACAATATTACGCGCTCTTTACCACACCACAATTTTCCTATTAGTCCGGTGTCGAGCGCATTTAAAAGGAGTTCACATTATGCAAATCAATATTGGCATTGAAGAACAAGACCGCCAGGAAATTGCCGAAGGG
>JAEUQN010000291.1 GCA_016789725.1 Blastocatellia bacterium
CTGGAAGGCCTGGATTTATTGATCCTCGACGCGTTGCGATTGAAACCGCATCCCACCCATTTGCATCTGGAACAATCCCTGGCCTACGTTGCACAACTGCAACCGCGCCGGACGCTTTTCACGCACCTGGGACACGACATCAAACATGCGGAAACCAGCCAGCATCTGCCGCCCAATGTAGCGTTGGCGTATGACGAATTGGAAATTGAACTGTAGCCGGTTCTCGTGGCTCAGTCGTCCGTTGTCAGCAAACAACCGATCACTGACCACTGACCACCAACCCAATGAAAATCTTTTACGACCTTTATCATCCTGATATTCAACGCCCAACCGTCTTAACGATTGGCGTCTTCGATGGCTTGCATCTTGGGCATCAATCTATCGTCAAAACCGTCGTCGAACGCGCATTCCTGATTGATGCGACGCCGACGCTGATTACCTTCGATCCACATCCGCGTCAGGTTTTGAAGCCTGACTCTGCGCCACCGCTACTTCAAACCTTTGCCCAAAAAATGGAGGGGTTACGACTGCTTGGCATGCAACAAGTCATTGTGATGAATTTTTCGCAGGAACTGGCGGACATCGCTGCCGAAGAGTTTATCGAACGATTCATGTATCAGGCACTCGGCGCGCGCGAAGTTCATTTGGGTCAGGGATTTGCCTTTGGCAAAGGCCGCGCGGGCAACATCGAATTACTGGAGGCGGAGGCCGAACGATTAGGTTTCGTCGCCGATGAAGTTCCCGAAGTGCGGATTCACAATCACCGCATCAGTTCGACGATGGTGCGCCGATTGTTGCAAGCCGGACGCGTCAATCAAGCCCGCCGCATGCTGGGTCGCGCTTACGGCGTCGAAGGCATCGTCATTGAAGGCCGCAAACTCGGTCGCACAATTTCATTCCCCACCGCCAACATCGAAGTGCAAAATCGCATGCTTCCTGCTGACGGCGTCTATGTGACATTGGCGTTGATTGATGACCAATGGCATCGCAGCGTCACGAATATTGGTAAGCGTCCAACGGTTGGCCTGGATGTTGAATCTAAGGTCGAGACGCACGTGATTGACTTTGACAAAGACCTGTACGGGAAAACACTTCGGATTCGATTTTTGCATCGCCTGCGCGGGGAAAAGAAATTCGCGGGGCTGGAAGAATTGAAAACACAAATCGCGCGGGATCGTGACAAGGCAGTGCGATATTTTGCAACGACTGTCGCACATCGCAACTTTACGTTTCTTTGATGCGTATGATGAGCGCACTCCTGGGTATTGGAACTTTTGAGGTGATGAATTATGGCAATTTCCAAGTATGAAGCGGGTGAACTCGTAAAACGTGGGCAAGGTGAAATCATTGATTTAGTCCCAGTCGCAGAACCGCAACCCATTTCGCGTCCAACGCCCGAACCGCCAGCGGTTTATAATCCCAATGACGACATCAAAGGTCACGGGTTGCGCGGGTGGCTGCGCGCGGGGCATATCATTTCGACCTTCGTGCTGTATCACGCATTTGTGTACGCCTATCATCGCGGGTGGTTCATTGGCAAAAAAGACGAATCCGAAGAAAAACATTTGCAATGGCAGGCCGAATGGCTCAGCCGTCAATTGCTGAAGCTTGGCCCGACGTTCATCAAAATTGGGCAAGCCGTTTCGACGCGCGCCGATTTGCTGCCGCTGGCCTACATCAAAGAACTTAGCAAGCTGCAAGACAACGTGCCGTCGTTCCCGAATGACGTCGCCTTTGAAATTATCGAACGCGAATTGGGACACGCGATTCCCGACTTGTTTGCCGAAATCGAAACGGAACCCATCGCCGCCGCTTCGCTGGGGCAAGTCTATCGCGGTCGCCTGCATTCCGGGCAAATCGTGGCGATTAAAGTCCAACGACCTCAATTAGAAGACGTCATCAATTTTGATCTAGCGGTGCTGCGCCGCATCGCGCGCTTTATGACGCGCTATCCCAACCTGACACGCGGCGTGGATTGGGAAGGAACCATTGGCGAATTCGCTGCCGTCATTTTTGAGGAAATGGATTACGGCAAAGAAGCGAACAACGCCGACACGTTTCGCCAAAACTTTCGTAAGTGGGACAACATTCACGTTCCCGTGATTTATCGTTCGCACTCGGCGACGCGCGTGCTGACGATGGAGTTTATTGACGGCAATAAGGTTTTAGAGCTGGAAGAACTGAATGCGCGCGGTATCCCACCGCCCGAAGTGGTTAAGCTGATCGCGAAAACTTATCTGAAACAATTGCTCGAAGACGGGTTCTTTCATGCCGACCCGCATCCCGGCAACCTGCGCGTAATGCCTGATGGTCGCCTCGCGTTCTTTGATTTTGGAATGGTCGGACGCATCACGCCTGAATTGCAGAGCAAGATGATTGACGCGTTCTTCCATATTGTCGAAAAAGACCCACACGGATTGACGGAAGATTTGGTGAGCCTGAATTTTATCGCGCCGACCGTTAACAAAGATGAAATTCGTGGCGTCGTCGAGATGTTATTCAGCAACTATCTCAATAAAAAACTAGGAGATATTCGGTTCAAAGAATTGACTTATGAGATGGCTGAAATCATGTACAAATATCCGTTTTATCTGCCTGCGAATTTCACGTATATCATCCGCGCGATTATGACGTTGGAAGGCATCGGCATTGCGATGGACCCGAATTTCAGCTTCTTCGATGTCGCCAAACCCTTCGCCAAAGAATTCATGCTCAAACGCGAAGGCAAATTCTTCCGTGATCAATTGCTGAAGAAAATCATCTACGGCGAAAAGAGCGAAATTCAATGGGACAAGGCGTGGAAGCTGCTCAAAATCGGCGCGAAAATGTATTGGGATTCGTGGTTTGGAACGCCGTCAGAAACAAAGTAGTCACAATTCACAAATGCAACGACGCTGCGCCAATCACACCTGCTGCTGGTCCCAGTTCCGCCCAAGCAATGCGCGGCCCGTGTTTGGCGATGCGTTGTAATAACACTTCGCCAAACACATCGCGGGCCAGCGCAATCGAACCGCCAATCACAATGACTTCAGGATCAAGCAAGGCACGGATTGTTTCGCAAAGCACTGCCACATCTGCGCCGTACGATTGAAACGCTGACTGTGCCGCTCCATCTCCGGTGCGCGCTAACTCGGCAAGTTTCGCGGCGTCAATTTCGCTCGCTTCCCCGCCCGCATCTTTGTAGTCCCGCACCAAGCCTGAGGTCGAAACGAAATGTTCCATCCATTTGTCGCGCAACGGAATGCTCCAGACTTCGCCCGCATTAGCATTCGCGCCACGATGGATTTTCCCGTCCACAATTACGCCGCCCCCAACGCCTGTGCCGAGCGTGATGCCAACCACATGCCGTGCGCCACGTGCCGCGCCAAAGCGTGTTTCGGCCAGCACAAAACAGCGCGCGTCGTTTTCGATTTTGGCAGGATAGCCAAGCGTTTCATGCGCTAAGGCAACGATGTTGAGGTCATTCAGGAGTGGTAGGAAGTCGGATTCGGAAAGTGTGGTTTCTCTCACCAATCCAGTAATTCCGAAACCAATAGCGGCGATGGATTGCACCCCAGGATTTGAGCGAACTTGCGAGTGCAGCGATTGCAGATTCGTACGCAATTGGTCGGCAGAAAATTGCTTGCCGGTCGGCACCGAAAACATCGGCGTCGCCAATTGGCCTTCACGTGTCACGGCGGCCATCCGCATTTGAGTGCCGCCCAAATCTACGCCCAGATAGGTTTGTGTCATGTGCTGACATTACCCGGCAGGCGCAAGCAATTTCAAGCCCCATTTTTCCAGTACGCGCGAAAGGTCTTCGATTTTGATGGGCTTGCTGATGTAATCATTCATGCCTGCCGCCAGACACGCTTCCCGGTCGCCCTGCATCGCATTCGCCGTCATGGCAATGATGTAAGGTCGGTCGTGCTCGTTCCATCGCTGACATATTTTCCGTGTCGCTTCCAGCCCATCCATTTCCGGCATGTGGACGTCCATCAACACAATGTCATAGGACTGCCGACGAATCGCGGCAATCGCCTCATAACCGTTGGCCGCGACATCAGCGCGGTAGCCCAACTTTTGCAACATCCGCAAGGCTACTTTTTGATTGACCAGATTATCTTCTGCAACTAACAAGCGCAGGGAAAGATTCTCGCCCATCTGGTCTTCGGGCCGCCGCACAGGCAATGGAGCTGTGGGCGGAACCTGATTCTCGCTGAAAATTTCCAACAAGCGATCAAAGAGCAGTGAGGGCTTGATTGGTTTCGGCAGAAATTTGGCGAACAATTCACCGTGCAATTCAGTCACGCGCCGATTGGTCAAAAAACCTGACGACAACATCATCAGCGGTAACTCAGCGTTCATCTTTCGGATTTCTTTGGCTAACGTGATACCGTCCATCTCTGCCATGTGATAATCCAACAGAGCCAAGTCAAAGATTTCTCCTTGTCGAAGCTGGGCTAGCGCCTCTTCGCCGGAAGGCACCGCAATCGAACTCATCCCCCAGCCACGGGTTTGCAGCGTTAGAATCTGCCGATTCGTCGCGTTGTCATCTACAATCAGAACCCGTTTTTGGCTCAACTCTGCGGGAGTAACATTCAAGTAGCGACGGGGCGGTGTGGAAGCGGCCTCAGCCAGGATTTTGAAATAGAAAGTCGAACCCTGACCAACGACACTTTCGACCCACATTGTGCCACTCATCATTTCGCACAGCCGTTTGCTGATCGCCAGCCCCAACCCTGTTCCACCATATTGCCTCGTGGTGGAAGAATCTACCTGACTGAAAGAGTGGAACAGCCGATCCATCCGATCTTGCGGAATGCCAATGCCTGTATCGCGCACCGCGAATTGAAAAGCGGATTGACCATTCGGTTCGACCTGCGACCGAACCGACACGACGACTTCACCACGAGGCGTAAATTTCACCGCATTGCTCAATAAATTCACCAGAATCTGACGCACGCGGGTGACATCGCCTATCAAATCGCGGGGCGTTTCGTCTTCCAGCAAATAGGCCAATTCGACATTTTTTTCGGCAGCCTTGACCGCGACTAAATCCAGGGCTTCTTCAATGCATTCGGGCAAACTAAATGGTTGGGTTTCTAAATCAAGTTTGCCTGATTCAATCTTCGAGAAATCAAGAATGTCATTGATGATCGTCAACAACGCATCGCTACTGCTGCGCACGGTTTCCACAAAATCTTGCTGTTCCGCACTCAGTTTTGTATCCAGCAACAGCCCCGTCATCCCGATCACCGCATTCATCGGCGTGCGAATTTCATGGCTCATATTCGCCAGGAATTCGCTCTTGGCACGCGTTGCCGCCAGTGCCTGGTCGCGCGTTTGGGCCAGCGCCTCTTCCGTTCGTTTGCGTTCAGAGATGTCCTGAATTTGAGCAATGAAATACATTGGTTGCCCAAACTTGTCCCAGACGAGTGAAACACTAAGCAAAATATCCACTAAATGGCCATTTTTATGAATATACCGCTTTTCCATTTGATAGGTGCGAATCTCTCCCGCCAGCATTTGTTGGACGTAACTCAAATCCGCCTCCAGGTCTTCTGGATGGGTGATGGCTTGAAAATTCAACTTCAGCAACTCAGCTTCGGAATAACCGACAATCTCACAGAGGGCGCGGTTCGCTTGTAACCACCGTCCGTCCGGGGCAAGCAGTGCCACCCCGATGGCGGAATTTTCCACCGTGCTCCGAAATCGTTCCTCGCTCTCGCTGAGTTCGAGAGTACGTTCAAATACTTGCTGTTCGACGGAAGCCTTCATCGCTTCTACCTGTGCTTGACGTTCGGCAATTTGCCCCATCTCGTGTTGACTCTGTAAACAGGACC
>JAEUQN010000292.1 GCA_016789725.1 Blastocatellia bacterium
TGGGGGGCGCGTGCGCCCCCTCTGCAATTCTTGGCCAAACTTCGGCCTGCGGGGGCGCTGGCCCACCATTTGAGGAGAAAAAAATCATGCCCACACATCCACTCGCCGGACAGCCCGCACCTCCTGAACTATTGATTGACATCGAAACATTGATCCGCGCGTATTACGAAAAGCAACCAAATCTGGACGATCCCGCGCAACAAGTCAGCTTTGGCACGAGCGGGCATCGCGGTTCATCGCTCGACGGCGCTTTCAATGAATCGCACATCCTCGCCGTGACGCAGGCGATTTGCGAATACCGCAAGGCAAACGGCATTGACGGCCCCCTGTTCATGGGCAAAGACTCGCACGCACTGTCAGCGCCTGCCGAACGGAATGCGCTGGAAGTGCTCGCAGCAAACGGCGTCGAAGTCGTGATTCAACCGGACGATGGCGTGACGCCCACGCCGGTCATTTCGCGCGCAATTCTGGCCTACAATCGCTACAACACAGCCCACCAAGCCGATGGCATCGTCATCACGCCGTCTCACAATCCGCCGCGCGATGGCGGCTTCAAATACAATCCGCCGAACGGTGGCCCGGCAGACACAGACATTACGGGCTGGGTGCAGGATCGCGCGAATCAGTTGCTGCGTGAGGGCAATCGGGACGTCAAGCGCGTGTCGCTCGCAGCAGCCAAAGAAGCGGCAACCTCACACGAAAAGGATTATGTCGCAGCTTATGTGTACGATCTGGCAGAAGTCATTGACTTCGATGCCATCAAAGCGGGGGGCTTGAAAATCGGCGTGGACCCGCTCGGCGGTGCAGCGGTGCATTACTGGCAACCGATTGCTGAACGTTACGGCCTGGACATCTCGGTCGTGAATCCAAACCTAGACCCAACGTTCGGGTTTATGACCGTAGATCACGACGGCAAAATTCGGATGGATTGTTCCAGCCCGTATGCGATGGCCGGACTCGTGCAGCTCAAAGATCAATTCGACATCGCGTGGGGCAACGATCCCGACACAGATCGTCACGGCATTGTGACGCGCTCGGTGGGGCTGATGAATCCGAATCATTATCTGGCGGTGGCGATTCGCTACCTGCTGACGCATCGCCCGAACTGGTCGAATGCCGCCGTCGGCAAAACGCTGGTGAGCAGCGGTTTGATTGATCGTGTGGTCGGCAATCTGAATCGCAAACTGGTCGAAGTGCCAGTCGGATTCAAGTGGTTTGTGTCGGGCTTAATGGACGGCTCGCTCTGTTTCGGCGGCGAAGAAAGCGCAGGCGCAAGCTTCCTGCGGCGCGACGGCAGCGTCTGGACAACCGACAAAGACGGCATCATTCTCGGCTTGCTCGCGGCTGAAATCACCGCCGTCACGGGCAAAGACCCCGGCGAACATTATCGTGAATTGACTGCGCAATTTGGCACACCGTACTACACACGCATTGACGCGCCTGCTTCGCCGGAACAAAAAGCTGCGTTCAAGAAACTTTCGCCTGAAAACGTCACAGCGACTGAACTCGCAGGTGAACCGATTACGGCGAAACTAACGAAAGCACCGGGCAACGGCGCATCCATCGGCGGGCTGAAAGTTGTGGCGGAAAACGGTTGGTTTGCGGCGCGTCCTTCCGGCACGGAAAACATCTACAAGCTCTACGCCGAAAGCTTCACGAGCGAAGCACATCTCGCCGCGATTGTTGCGCAGGCACAGGAAATTGTGAGCCGGACATTAGCTGGATAGGTTCAATGAATTTGCTGTAGTCGCTCATCAAAATCAGCTAAAACATACGTCCCGCGAGCAGGCGAAATCGCAAAGCCTTCCGTCACCAACGCCCGATTGCCCAAGCCCACTTCCGGTCGCGGGAATCCTGTCACGCGCGCCAACTCTCCCGGTACAGTCATTCCGGCATTCGTCAAAAAACAACGCGCCACTTCGCGCATCGCAGTCGCGCGGTCTATTTTGGTTTTGAGTTGCTCGGCAAAGCGAACTTCGGCCAGCGTCCAGATGTAGGTAAATTTTGGTTGATAGATCACTTCGCTCGGAATCACGATCATCGCGGATTGCAATTCGTCGAGGGCTTGGCTGAATTGTTTGCGGTCGGTGATGCCGGTGTCTTGGCGTAAATCCATGCTGGCGGATTCATATTCCTTGCGCAGCACTTTGAGGATGGCTTGAGCGTCAGCGCTCAGGCGTTTTTTCTCTTCGCTTTTGCGCACGCCGCACAGCGCGAAGAAGTATGGAATCATACGCGGCGCGAGGAACATCGTGCGGCCTTTGAGCAGCTTACCGTAATACATTTTGCCGCGCCGAATCACGTCGTCTTTGAGCAACCACGTCAACGAAGCTTCGGGGTCTTTTTGCACGTTGTGCGGCATGACGGCGTCGCGGCGACCGCAAACTGTGACGTACAATGACGGGCCAGGTTTGCGCGAATCGGTCAGCGAATTCGTGAAACCAACACGTTCGATAAAAGCTTCGGCTTGCTGAACGGTTTCCACTCGCTGCGTTGGATCACGTTGCCAACAATGATCGCGGTAAGCCTCAATCGCTTCGACATTAGGGAGCAGCATACACGCGGAGAGTTACAATTTGGGTGGTGGCGCAGTTACCGAAACAAGGACGGAGTAGATGTGGTATTTCCCTTCTATCGTTCCTGGGACTAAAGCATACGTGTAGGTTTTACTGTTCTCGCGGTACTTGTACCATTTGAAAAGCGAACCAGGCGGTATCCCCGCAACCTCAACCACTTTCTGGGGAGATTCGTAAATCTCTTTAGCCAATGCGGTGATTTCGGTGTAGGAAGCCGTCGAACTCATGGCTTTGGCTAACAAGGTGTCAAATTGTTGTTTACGAGCCGCCGTAACTTGAGCGCGGCGATCTAGTTCTGCTTGTTTTTTCTGCACTTCTTCATTTGTCTTCTTGAGTTGGTCTTGCAGTTGTGCGATTTTGGTACGCGAATCTGTAACCTCATTTCGATTTGAAGCGTACAGATAAAAGAAGAAACCGGCGAGGAGCAGGCACGCGGCACAGGCAATCGAAGTCCAAGTGGCAATGATCTTTAGAAGGGCGCGTTTTTCGGATTCAATCTGGATGGTTTGCCGACGAACCATCTCAATTTCCTGCTGGTTATACATACGTTCCTCGTAGGTCCCAGATAAACTTCTTGTGAAAATGGCTTCTGGGGGTTCCGTACTCCTGATTTACCGCTTGTGTGAGAGAATTGCGCGCGTGTTGCAACGCACGCTTATCTTACATAGGAGTCTGGCAAGTGCAAGAGTTATCTCGGTACGTTATAATGTCTACTCTGATTTTGTTGATTCTCTAAATTGAAAACGAATTCTTAACTTGATAAACCAATGTCCCGACAGATTCGAAAAATAAACCTTTCTCTCTTTTCTGCCTTTTTACTATCAACCTCATTGTTCTGGCTTGCCGGATGCAAGTCCAGCACGCCGCAAAATGCTGTCGCACAGGGGACCAGAGGCGGCGGCCCTGGCGGTGTCCCTGGTGGCGGGCGAGGCGGCGGTGAAGCTCTCCCCACAAGAAATGTCCGGCTGGTCCAGGCGTCTGAACGTAATCTGACACAGATTGTGACTGCCACAGGAACGCTTGCCGCAGATGAACAAACCGCCCTCAGCTTTCGTGTGGCAGGCCGATTATCTCATCTCTCCATTGATCTCGGCAGTGTGGTCAGAAAAGGGCAAGCTATCGCCAAATTGGAAACGATTGATTTCAAACAACGCGTAGATACGGCAGACGCAGCATTACAACAAGCCCGCGCCCGCTTAGGCTTGTCCCCAACAGGTAATGATGACCGTGTGAACGTGGAAAATACGGCAACTGTACGTCAGGCACGTGCAGTATTGGATTCTTCCCGCGCCATCCGCGACCGCACGCGGCAACTTTTTGCCCAGGGAATTCAGGCCAAGGCCGAACTCGACCGTGTGGAGTCTGAGTACAAGGTGGCCGAGAGTCGTTATCAGGATGCCATTGAAGAAGTGCGGAATCGTGAAGCCGTGTTATTGCAACGGCGTTCCGAGGTGGAACTCGCCAAACAACAGTTGGTCTATACCACACTTTATGCGCCTTTTGATGGAGCTATCAGCGAAAGGCGCACCTCTGTCGGAGAATATTTAGCGACAGGCGCGCCCATCGCGACGTTGGTACGGTTGCACCCACTCCGGTTGCGCGTCGAAATTCCAGAGCGCGAATCCTTCGGCATTCGTCCTGGCCTAGGAGTCAAGGTTTCGGTTGAAGGCGACAGCAATAGTTATACGGGACGTGTGGCACGCCTCAGTCCCGCATTTCAAGAGCAAAGTCGCACTCTGATCGTCGAAGCCGAGGTGGAAAATCAGCACGGACGACTACGTCCGGGTGCATTTGTCAAAGCCGAATTGCAGACTAGCTCCAGCCAATCTGTCGTCACGATTCCAGCTTCCGCGCTCGTGACGTTTGCCGGCATTCAGAAGGTCTTTCTGAACAAGGATGGCAAAGCGGTCGAACGAACAGTCATCGTCGGTCGTAAAGAAGCGGATTGGGTCGAAATCACCGAAGGTCTGCAATCAGGGGAAATGGTTGTTGATGTACCTGCTAATATGGTAGGCGGTCAGCCCCTGGTAATTCAGCAATAACAGAGTTCGTTGCTGATGATGAATTAGGGGATCGAACATCTCGAAAGACGCGGAAGAAGCTCTCACGGCAAAATTCGCTCGCGTAAAATCGGGAATTGCGTTGCTCTTGCTCTTCGCTTGTGGTGACGGACTCCTGGTGCCTATGTTGGGACTGGTTTTAATAGCGTATTTGTGCGCTGTCCTTACCGGAGAGCCTTTCAAAGTAGAGTAATAATTTATGCAAAAGCTTGCAGAAATCTGTATCAAACGCCCAGTGTTCGCGGCGATGATTATTTTGTCACTCGTCGTAGTTGGTGCGCAAAGCTACTTTAAATTGGGAGTAGATCGCTTCCCTTCGATTGATATTCCCACAGTTTTTATCAATACCTCGCTGCCGGGTGCTTCGCCGGAAGAATTGGAAGCATCTGTTGTTCAATTGATCGAAGAAGCGGTCAACACGGTCGAGGGCATTGAGCAGGTTCGCTCCATTTCTCGGCAGGGAACGTGCTTTACCATTGTGACCTTCGATTTGAATCGTCGGATTGAAGACGCTACACAAGATATTCGTGATCGCTTAGCAGCGGTCGTGCGCCAACTTCCTCCGGGTGCGGACCCGCCTACCGTGCGCAAAAATGATAACGATGCGCAACCTGTGATCACTATCGCACTGTCCGGTCCTCGTTCAGCCCGCGAGCTGCGCGAAATTGCAGAAACCCGCGTCAAAATCGAACTTGAACGCGCCTTGGGTGTGGGGGAAGTTTCGGTCTATGGCGGATTAAAACGTGCGATCAATGTTTGGATAGACGCTGATCGGCTCGCCGCTTACAAGCTTCCCATTACGCAGGTGCGACAGGCGCTGGTGCGGCAAAATGCGGATATTCCGGGTGGTAACGTGGATGCCGGGCGACGCGAATTAGTGCTCAGAACGATGGGCAAAATCATTGATCCACAGGAATTCAATGATTTGATTGTGGCGAACGTTAACGGGTTTCCGGTGCGAGTACGAGACATTGGACGCGCTGAGGATGGCTCAAAAGAAGAGCGAACTGTCGCGCGGCTCAATGGCGTGCCATCGGTCACGTTGGGCGTGGTGCGACAATCTGGTTCCAACACCGTAGCGGTCATCGAAGATGTGAAACGACGAATGGAACGTGTGCAGAGCCAGCTTCCGGCAGATT
>JAEUQN010000293.1 GCA_016789725.1 Blastocatellia bacterium
TGGGAAGAACGACTGGCCGCGTGCCGACAAAGCCTGAGGGCAGAGCCGCCGGAACAGTTGGCGCGCTACGAAGAATTCTGTCGGCGCACCGACGACTTCACGCTGTTCGCGCTCCAGGAACTGTACACGCAAACGTTTGACCTCAATCCGGTCTGTGCGCTCGAAGTCGGGCATCACTTGTTCGGCGAAGATTATCGGCGCGGCTTTTTCCTCGCCCATCTGCGCGAAACTGAGTCTCCTTTCGCGCTGGGTCAGGCGCAGCAGTTGCCGGATTATTTGCCGGTGCTGCTGCGCCTGCTTTCCAAACTGGGTGACGGCGAATTGCGCCACGATTTAATGGGGGTCTGTCTGTTGCCTGCGCTTGGCAAAATGTGCGCAGCCTTGCAGGAAAGTGATAACCCCTACAGCCCGCTTATTCACCTTGTCAGCGACGCGGTGAAAGCTGAAGTCGGCGACGAGGTCTGCTGCGAAACAGCCGTCGTGACAAGCAATGCCAAGACCTTTCTGCCCGTGTTGGCCACTTGAAAGAGGAGAAAAATCCTTATGCTTGATACCTTGCTTTTCATCGTCTTTCCTTACATCGCGTTGGTGCTGGCGATCCTGGTCTCCATCCAGCGTTATCTGAAAAAGGGCTTCAGCTATTCCAGTTTGTCCTCGCAGTTTTTGGAGAGCAACAAACTGTTTTATGGCTCGGTCGCCTGGCACATCGGGATTCTCGGCGCGTTGACAGGACATTTGATCGGCTTCCTGTTTCCGGCGGGCGTGCTCTGGTTCAATGGCGTGCCGCTGCGACTCTACATCCTGGAAAGCACGGCGCTGTTGATGGGGTTTCTGGCGCTGACGGGAATCATCGCGCTGATTTATCGCCGCTTCACTACGCCGCGCGTTCGCGTGGTGACTTCGCTAATGGATGTTGTCGTGCTGGCGTTACTGCTGGTGTTGGTCGTCATGGGAGTTTACACGGCACTGTTTTATCGCTGGGGATCGTCGTGGTTTGCGGCGTCGGCAGTGCCGTATTTGCGTTCGCTGTTTCTCTTGCAACCAGACATCACGAAGATCACGCCGCTGCCCTGGGTCATCAAAACGCATATCTTTTGCGCCTGGCTGATGGTCGCGCTGATTCCCTTTTCCCGGCTGGTTCACATGTTCGTCATTCCCCTGAATTATTTGTGGCGACCGTATCAACTGGTGATCTGGAATCGGGATCGGGAAAAAGTGATTGCCCAATCTCCGCTCCCAGTTTTTCGCCCGGTTGACGCTACCGCAACCAGTCAACAACCCGTGGAAGGACGACCAGCATTTACGAGGTAACGACAAGCCATGAGCCAAAGCAAACTGAAATGGCTTCCGGTGGTGACGGAAGAACTCTGCGATGGTTGCCAGTTGTGTGTGGATGCGTGCGGGCCGGGCTGTCTGGAAGTGGTTGACAATATCGCGGTGCTGACTAGCGTAGACCTGTGCGGAAGCGAAGAGCACTGCATTGCGCCTTGTCCAACGGGAGCAATTCAGATGGCGTGGCTCGTCACTCAGGGCGACGAAAGCAGAGGAAAATGGCGCGCCGCCTGAGCACATTGCAGCAGTTGTTACGAGCTGGAAGCTCCGATACGAGGTAACGAAAATGAAACGGGCACTCGGATTAGCCACGATAGCATTCGGCCTCACCTTTGCCGTCTGGGGCTTGATTGGGGCGCTGGCTCCGCAATTCCGGGAGATGTATCACCTGTCGCCCGTGCAGACTTCGGTACTCATTGCCGTTCCCGTGCTGCTCGGCTCAATTGGACGCTTGTTGATGGGAATTCTGGCGGATCGTTACGGCGGGCGCGTCGTCTTTGGCGTCTTGTTGCTGTTCTGTCTGATTCCTGCGATTGGCGTTTGTTTTTCGTATTCTTACCAGTCGTTGCTCGCGTGGGCTTTTTTGCTCGGCTTTGCTGGCGCGAGTTTTTCTATCGGCGTGGCGTTCACTTCCAAATGGTTTCCGGCGCATCAGCAAGGGACGGCACTCGGCATTTATGGGATGGGCAACATCGGGCAATCCATCGCGGTCTTCGGCGCTCCGGCGCTGGTGGCGATGGCGAGCGATTGGCGGTTGCCGTTTGTGTTATTCGGGGCGCTGGCCGGAGTGTGGGGCGTGATCTTTTTGCTCTTCGCGCGCGATGCTCCGGTCAGTCTTCAGCCGAAGCCGTTGCGGGAATATTTCAGTGTGCTGCGACGCGAGCCGCTGGCGTGGGTGTTGGCGATTCTTTACTTTCAAACCTTCGGCGGCTTTGTGGCGCTGGGAATTTATCTGCCGATTTTGCTGAAAGACATTTTCGCGCTGACGCCGATGGATGCGGGAGCACGCGTGGCAGGCTTCGTTTTGCTGGCAACGTTGATGCGTCCGTTGGGCGGTTGGCTGGCGGATCGCTACGGCGGAGCACAAGTTCTCCTGATCGTGTTCAGTCTGCTGGCCGTGCTGGCGCTCGGTTTGACTTCCGACAGCATGGTGTTATTCACGATTGGCGCGCTCGGCAGTGCCGCGATGCTCGGCGCAGGCAATGGCGCGATTTTCCGGCTCGTGCCTGAATATTTCCCGCGCGAAACCGGAACCGTGACTGGCTTGGTCGGAGCGATGGGTGGGCTGGGCGGCTTCTTTCCGCCGTTGGCGCTGGGCGTAATTCGCGCGCAAACGGATTCGTATACGCTGGGCTTTATTTTGCTCGCTTGCTTCGCGCTGCTATGCTGGTTAATCAACTGGCGCACGTTCTTCAAGCTGCGTGGCAAGCAATCGCGCACCGCTATCGAAAGGTTTTGATGCTCAAACTGCAAGTAAAAATGCGACGCCTTCCCATTGTTACAATCGTCGGTTATTCCAACTCTGGCAAGACGCACTGTACGACGGAATTGATTGCACGCTTGACCGCACGCGGTTGGCGCGTCGCAGCGGCCAAACATTGCCACGACGATTTCCAACTCGATGTCGAAGGCAAAGATTCGTGGCAGCACAAACAGGCTGGCGCAGTGACGACGATTATGTCGAATCGGCAGCAACTTGGCGCGGTCGTTACACCTGCGCATCCGCTCACGTTGGAGCAAATCTGTGCGCAATATGTGTGCGACGCCGACATCCTGCTGGCAGAAGGCTACAGTTGGGAGCCGCATCCGAAAATTCTGGTAACGAGTTGCGCGCAACTTGAGGACGAGCGCGTGAAGCTGGAAGATGCGGTTATCGCGCTGGTCGGAACGAAGCGTCAAAACCTGGCTGTCGCGCAGTTCGAGTTTGACCAGTTGGACGACCTGGCCTCGCTCGTGGAAAAAGAATTTCTCCTGCCGAAGACAGCGGCTATCTCACCTTCGGAAGCGCCGGAGTGGAAAGAACAAACGTAGATGAGTTTTCTGGATGTGCTAAAAATCCACGAGTATCTCGATGAATTGTTCCTGCAACATCAGGAGGCGCTCTTGCAACTCGATATTGAACTGGCCGCAGAGCGATTACGATTTTACGAATGCCAACTGCACATTCACATGCAGGTGGAAGAAGAATTGTTACTGCCGGTCTACGCGCGTGCCGGGAAAATTCCAGGTGGCCCGCCGGAATTTTTTACCGGCGAACATCAACGCATGCGTGAATTCCTGACGCGCTTTACGGCAACGTTGGTCGAAATGAACCGTGACCGCACGAATCTGCCGCGCCGCGTGCTGGCACTGTTCGATGAGGAGGCGATGTACAAAAATCTGTGCCTGCATCACGATCAGCGCGAACGCAATCTCTTTTTCCCGACGCTTGACCGCGTCACAGGCGAAGCTGAACGCCGCGACTTAATTGCCCGTTGCCTGACGGCACCTGCGCGATGAGAGCGTAAACGCCTCGCTTGCTGGAATGAGAAGCCTTGCGTTTTCTCTCGGCGATCCTTTCCAAGCCGACAGCAAGCGAGACGATTGCGCTCTCTGAGCGGCGCACAAGTCAGGAGGAAAGATGAAAACACTCAACGAATATTTGACGGAAGCAGAACAAAATCACGGCCACATGTGTCCGGGGCAAGTCCTCGGCGTCAGGATGGCGATGGCTGGTTGCCAGGCAGTGGGAATCACAGAACCAAAGGGCAGCAAACGCCTGATCGTCTTCGTCGAAATTGACCGCTGCGCCGCTGATGCCATCACGACCGTAACCGGATGCCGTCTGGGCAAGCGCACGCTCAAGTTTCGGGATTTTGGCAAACTGGCCGCCACCTTTCTCAATACAGAAACGGGCGAGGCCGTGCGGCTGGTGGCGCTGGAATCCTCGCGCGAACTGGCTCGCCAAATCTTTGCGCATCTCTCGACCAAAAAAGAACAACAGCTTACCGCTTACAAAACATTGCCTGACCTGTGCCTCTTTCGCGGCGAGCGTGTGCAGGTCAGCGTGCCGGAAGCGGATCGTCCCGGTCATCCGCTTGCACGTGTAGCCTGTGACCGCTGCGGCGAAGGCATCAACGATGGGCGCGAAGTCCGAGATGCCGACAGCGTGTTGTGTCGCGCTTGTGCAGGCGCGGCGTATTACGAAGTGCTTGAACAAGTAACCTTAGACTCCGATGAAATCACGAGAACAGAAGCGGTGCATGCAGAGCAAGCGTATCCAGGTTTCGCCCCTACTACATTTGCAGTCAATCCGCCGGAAAGATTGTGTGGCGCGAGGAATGGAATCTGACGGGCGCGAATTCCGCGTCAGCCGTTTGCCCGATTTGCTGCAAGATCAATTGCGCCGCCAGTTGCCCAACGGCAGGGCTGACCGTCACGCCATGTCCGCCTAATCCCGCCACATGCAGGAAGCCTTGCACCGCAGCATCCCAGCCAATCACAAACCGATGGTCAGGCGGCATCGTGCGCAAACAAGCCCAAGCGTTATGAATCGCCAAGTCAGCAAGGTGGGGAAAACTGTGACTTACCTTTTCTGCCAGCAGTTCGGATGCCGCAGGATCACAGCCCGGTCTGACCGCAGGATGCGGCGTTTCGTCGCAAGGACTCAGCAACAGCCGCCGCGCATCAGGACGGAAATAGAGATCCTTCGTCACATCCCAAACGATGGGCGCATCCGCTTCAAGGGATACGCCGATTCGGGAATAAACAGATGGCGGCGGAAAGCCGTGAGCGGGAGGTCAGAGAAATATCTTCCCATGTGAACTCATCAGAAAAATGATGTGTTACCTAAGCGGACGGGGTCGCCCCCGCCGCTCGGCTTCAGAACCGTGCGTGAGAGTTTCCCCGCACACGGCTCCTCAACCATTTGGTGATTGTCATTCATACCTTGCACCGGCTGGTCTCCGGTCATTTTCTGATCGTGGCAATGACGATGGAGCAGTTGCAGGTTGTAGAAGACATCTTTGCCCCCTTCGGACAGGGGAATGATGTGATCCACTTCTATCCGGTCTCCATCGTGAAAATACAGTCCGCATTCCCAGCACCTTCCTTGCTGTTTCTGTAAGAGTTTGCTGACTCTTGCTGGCACATCCGGTCGGCGTCCGAGGCGTGTACTCCAATACACCCAATCCCCGTCATAAACACTGCGATCTCCCTTGACCTTGACATGCCTTCGTATCGGAATTTTGCTATGCCCAGGTAAGACGAGATTTCCCGTCGGCGTTTGAAATGACCAGCGTTTGCCTTCGGTATGGCTCCAGTATCTTT
>JAEUQN010000294.1 GCA_016789725.1 Blastocatellia bacterium
GTGGCGCATCGAAAGATTCGCCAGGATGCACGTGGTGGAGGAGCGCGCACACGTTTCAATATCGCTGATCGGCTTCGCGCGGGTCTTGATACACTCAATGAAATTCTTCCAGTGCGGAACATTCAGGTCTCGCATCTCCTGATTATTTTCATACGTTTGCGCTTCGACTTTTGAGCCTCGATTGGGAACCAGCCAGCACCCGCCGCGCGTGACGATGACCGTGGCTTCGGTGCCGTGAATAGCCGTTCCCGCGCCTTGATTGCCAAACATCGGCATCGGATTGGCCGTGCGGCTTTCATAGGTCAACATGAATTTCGGATAGTGGAATGTTGCCATCATCGTGTCGGGCGTGTCGGTGTTATCTTCCACATAAAACTTGCTGCCCATCGCGGTAATCGCCGTTGGCATAGGTTCACCAAAGCATTGATGCACGGGATCAATTAAGTGGACGCCCCAATCGGTCATCGCGCCGCCCGCGTAATCCCAGAAATAACGAAACGTCGGAAAGGTCGTGACGCCTACGCCCCAACGGTTCAGGTTGAAAGGAACTTTCGGTGCCGGGCCAAGCCACATCTCCCAATCCAATCCCGCCGGAACCGGGCCATCAGCAGGTTTCCCCCAACCTTGTTTTTTGACGGCTCCACTTTGCCACGTATGAACGAACGTGACTTCGCCAAGAATGCCGCTTTTCACCAGTTCCGCCGCTTTTTTGAAATAACCGCCGGAGCGTTGCATCGTGCCTGCCTGAACGATGCGATTGTATTTGCGTGCAGCTTGCACCATTTTTTGTCCTTCTTCGACATACACAGACGACGGCTTTTCGACGAAAACATCTTTGCCCTGTTTGCACGCTTCGATGGCCATGTAGGCGTGCCAGTGATCGGGCGTCGAGATGCACACAGCATCAATAGATTTATCCGCCAGAATTTCACGAAAATCTTTGACTGTTTTTGGTGTCACGCCTGCTTTGCCGGCATTGGTGACGGCTCGTTCCAAATGAGGTTGATACACATCACAAAGCGCAGCGACCTGCACGTCCGGCAATCGCAGGGCAAAGCCCAAATTGCTGGACCCCATTGCACCGAGGCCGATATGGCCGACGGCAATGCGATCATTCGCGCCTTTGACGCGTCCGGTAAAAAGCGAGGTCGTGAGCGCCGCTCCGGCCCCCGTCAAAATGGTTCGTCGTTCGATCATTGTTGCTCCTTTTCGTTTGGGCGCGTGGCAGCGCCTGTCGTTGATTGCGTGAACTGTTCCCGGCTCTATTGATGCAGCCCGTATATTGTCTGTCACTCCCATCCAGATCATCAACTTCATAAACCTGATGCAGTTGAATTGGATCGGGCGAACGCACATTTTTGAAGATGCCGTAATCTACCACAACACCGTGCGCGGAGATGTATGGGAATGAACGGACTTTCAATTCTCTTGATCTATGGAGTCAGTCGAAGAGGAGGCCGTTTGAGGCGGGGCTTTTCGGGGGGCGCGACTTCGGCTTCGTCGCGGGAGTCAGGCCCTTGCGCGTTTGGCGAAGACGTTCGAGCAACGCGGCAGCCGATTCGTACGCACGCCCTTCCCGCCGTGCCAATTCCGCTTCGGTCGGCACGAGTTCGCCGCGAAAGGCTTTCGCTAAAATGGATTGCTGCAACTTGTCCACCTGCGCTTTGGCTCTTTTGTAACGGGCTTCCAATTGGTCAGCGAGTTGAAAGAGAGCTTCGACGCGGCAGACGATTTCTTGTTGTTCGGCGAGCGGCGGTAAAAAAATTGGCAAGGATTTCGTGACAGTGAGGTTTAGGAAATTCATTGCGCTTCCGCCATTTTTATCCTTCATTACGTTTAAGAAAAAAGGATTGCGCATCCAGTAAAAAAGATACGTGGGGAGGAGTCTCTCCAAGTTCGCCGCCAGTCTTGTTACTTGAGGGCCAATATTTGAATTAGCGAATTTGGAATCAGTGAGCAATGTCGTCGCCCCTACTCTTGCGCCACGATTTGTAAATAAGACATCCCCTAAAGTGGTTCTCGCCTTCTTCAAAATGGAGTGTTTTTCGGAAGAGATGAATTTGATTTCAGCGTCTATAATTTTCCCGTCTTCTCCGATTGCAGCAGAAGTTAGGAATGGTACTCCCGAAGACAGAAATTCGTCTTTTTTGGGATAATCTGCACCGTAATTCCCATCAATAACTTTCGTACAACATTCATTAAGAGTTATCGCCGCCCACCCAATAGGAAGTTCTATAATCGCATTTTCATCAATCTCGGTATGAGTTAGCAGAATATAGTCGTTTGCATTTTCTGCTCGCCAATCAACCGTCAATTCCCCCGAACACGCCGCGGCCAGCACTGCCTGCCGAAAGCGTTTGAGGATCACGGGAATTTTCGCCAGTCGCTGCTGACAGGCGTCCACCTTGCCGAGCAGCGTTTCCAGCTTCGCTACGATGCGGCGTTGTTCGGCGAGAGGCGGAAGCGGCAGGTACTCAGCCAAAACTGCTCTATCAGATGTGGCTGGATAGTGTGTACCTGTTTGTGTTGGAGAAACGCGATCAATGAATTCATCTGTGAGAACATAGCGAAAGAGAAATTGAGATTCGACACTTTCATTTGGACGAAGAACTGTAAAACCCGTAGAGCAGATGTCCGCATTAACTGTACTGGTAACGAGAGCGATGTTTCTCAGATAGGTTCTTACATTTGAAAATAGCACATCTCCATTTCTTACTGGCCTTCTGGCTCTTGAAGGGGCTTCACTTCCGTTGATTCGTTTGGGTTCTATAATTTGATTCGTCGAGTTATTTATCGAAGAGATGTCAATATAAGAAAACTCTTTGTTTGGATAGTCTTCAGGTTTGATATTAGGGATACTTTCTGTGACATCAATCAATTGAGTCCAAGCCCATCCTTCAGGTAGCACCCTCATGCGGCAACGCCCTCTTCTTTCTCAATCAACGCAATGATCTCGCGCAAATCGTCCACCACGGCTTCGAGTTCGGTGATGGCTTCGCTCGCCAAATCCTGCGGCTCCGGCAAGGCTTCGGCGTCTTCCAGCGATTCGTCTTTCAGCCACGTAATGTCGAGTTTGTAATCGCGCGCTTTGATCTCGCTGAGGTGGAATTTACGAAAGCGGCCTGTTTCGCCCGTGTCGCGGCGCTCGCTTCGGCCATTCGGATCATCGCCGTAGCATTTCTCAAAGTCGGCAAAATGTTCCTCCGACAACGGACGTTCTTTTTTCGTCACGCCCGGCACATTGGAGCGTCCGTCATAAATCCAAACATTCTCGGTCGGGAACCCTTTTTGCAAAAAGATGACGTTGGCTTTGACGCCCTGACTGTAAGGCGAAAACGTGCCACGCGGCAACCGCAAAATCGTATGCAGGTTCGAGTCCTTCATCACGATTTCAAAGACTTCGCCAGCCTTGTTTTCAAACAGACAATTGTCCGGCAACACAATCGCCGCACGTCCGCCGGGTTTCAGAATCGTCAAAATATGCTGCACGAAATTGAGTTGTTTGTTGGACGTTTCAATCGTGAAGTCTTCGCGTTCGGGCACTTGATTTGCGCCCTTCGTACCAAACGGCGGATTGGTCAGCACGCAATCAAAATGGCGACCATCCGGCACTTCGTAAATCGTATCGCCGAGTTTGATTTCGGGTTCGAGACCGTGCAGGTACAAATTCATCAACGCCAGCCGACGCGGACGCGGAACCAATTCCTGCCCGAAATACGTCGCCTTGCGAATGCGCTTCCATTCGTCACGATTGAGCGCGGTTTTGCTTTGCTCCATCAGCCATTCATACGCGACGACCAGAAACCCGCCCGTGCCGCACGCCGGATCGCTGATCGTGAAATCCCGATGCGCACGCGGGTCAGGTTTGATCGAGCGCACGATGGATTGAATCAACACACGCGGCGTGAAATATTGTCCTGCTCCTTTTTTGCCTTCGCTGGCGGCGCGTTCCAGCAAGCCTTCAAACGCTTCGGCTTTGACATCCACATCCAGCGCCGTCCATTCGATGTCGTCAATCAGGCTGATGAGTCGTTTGAGATTGACGGGATTGCTGAAGCGCGATTGCGCACCCGCAAAGATGTCACCGAGCAGGCCGGGTTCTTTGCCGAGCGCGCGCAACACGTCCTGATAATGTTCGGTCAGATCGGTTCCGCTTTGTAATTTCAGCGTCGGCCAATCGCATTTGCTCGGCAGTTCGACCGCGCGTTCATCCGCCATTTTCAGAAACAGCAGGTAGGTGATTTGTTCGATGTAATCGCCGTAATCAATGCCATCGTGGCGCAGGGTGTGGCAAAAGCCCCAGAGTTTTTGGACAACATCGCTCATAATAAATACCTGGGAGCGCACGCGCCTCGCGTGCTGGCTTCCGAAGGTGACACTTTCTCTTTCAACGAATCCGCTTCCCAAGTCTCGGCACGCGAGGCGCGTGCGTACCCACATCACGCCGCAATCGCTTCGTTGATTTGTTTCAGCCAATCGCCCAACTGATTGCCAAACGCGCGGTTCGCTTTTGTCCAGCCGCCAAAGCGCGTGAACACGGGCAATTCCTCAAAATCTTCCCGTTCAATCGAAAGGTTTTCAATCAGGTGCGCGCGAATGCGTTCGAGCCATTGTTGCTGCTCATCGGTCAACGATTCGCCGCCTGTTAATTTTTGCAACGCGGCAGTGACTCGTTCTTCGGCGGTCAGCAACGGAGCCTCTTCGCGTGCGGCGTGTTTGACCATCGAAATAATGTCCACCAACGCTTTGTCGTAGCGCACGCGATGCGCTTTTTGCAGATTCTGAATCGTGAACCGCTCGGTCGTCGCCGCCAGTTTTTGCCGGAGTTCCTGCAAAGCGTTCGTGCTCCAATCCTGCGGACGATCCAGCAAAATCCGAATCGCTTCAACGTGCGCGGGATTCTCTTTCACAAAGCGCGAAAACGCAATCAGGTAGTCTTCCGGCTTGTATTCCCTGCCATCCAATCCGCGCACCAACCATTCGGAATTGACCGTGTCTTCAACTTCGTAGGCGACGAGGAATGTCCGCTTGGCACGAGGGTAATTTACAAGCAGGTGCTGGAATTTTTCATCGCGCAACAGCTTCATCGTGTTCGTAAAACTTTGCTGCAAGTTGTACGCAAGTTCGTTCGCGTATTTGCCCAAATCGCCTTCGGAAATGTAATTCGCAAACGCTTCTCGTGCCTCGCCCGACATTTCTTTTTCGATGCGTTGCAGACGTTTGGTCAGGGCGCGAACGTTGTAATCCCGATCCCGATTGGCCCAGATGTCGTCAATGACTTGCTTGATCGTGCGCGTCTCGCGTTCGGGCGGTTCGGCAGTGATGGCTGTCGCTTTGCGAAAGTATTCGAGCAGCGTTCCGTCAAAACAATCAAAGACGACGAAGTGAGATTTATCCGAAAACTTCTCGCCTTTGCGCGTGCCGCGTCCGAGCATTTGCTCAAACAAAATGCGTGATTTGACGGGACGCAGAAACACGATGAATTCCAGGTCGGGAATGTCTACGCCAGTTGTGAGCATGTCTACGGAAACGAC
>JAEUQN010000295.1 GCA_016789725.1 Blastocatellia bacterium
AGTTGCCGACGGCGGCGGCTACCTCCGCGTCGGACAGCGCGTCCAGCCCGACATAGACCACCGCGCACTTCCTGATGATCTGCATCCAGTCGAAGATCGGCCGCGGGTCGTCAAGGTCCGAATAGTTCGGCGCGAGCAGTTGGGCGATCTGCTGAATCACGCCAATGGCTATGAGCGAGTGGGCAGCTTTGGTTCGCTGGACGATGCCGTGTCGGCGGTTCGCAGCGCGCTGGAAATGTCCACAGCGGTAAATGCCGTGTTGTTGATCCAACATTTGCCACGGCTGAAAGATGAATATGCGCTGACGCCGCACGAACGCCGGATTCTGCAATTGATCGTGGCGGGACAGCGATACAAAAAGATCGCCGCCTCGCTCGGCGTCAGTTTGAATACCGTGTCCTTTCACGTCCGCAGCATTTACAGCAAGCTGGATGTGCATTCCAAAGCCGAAGCCGTCGCCAAGGCGCTGAAAAATCATTTGGTGTGAAAAGGGGCAGCGTTCAGGTTTCAGCGTAGTTTTTGAACTGCCGCACGCTGAAGTGTGAACCCTAAACGCCAATCCCAAAAATTTACAGGAAGGAATTTTTTCTGCAAGACACAGAGACTTAATGCGTTCATCCTTCTGACAGTCGTCTTGTTTACTTCAACTTTCAGAGACTTTTGAGAAAGAAGGATTTATGAACGTCAAACTCGCCAGCCTGTTCGTCATCACATTGTTGCTCACGGCCTGCGCTTACGCGCAGGAAATTCCCAACGATTCTGTCAACATCATCATCCCGCAGTCGCGCGTGATTTGTTATCCCTGTCCGCGCCCGATTCCGCAGCCTGTCCAAATCAGCGGCGTCGCCGTCAATATCAACATTCAGCAGCAAATCGCTACGACCACGATGGAAATTTCGCTCACGAATCGTGCGCCGCGACCGCAGGAAGCGCAGATGCTGGTGCCTGTACCCGATGGCGCGACGATTCGCAGCTTCGGCTTCGACGGCGTCAGCAAAGAACCGAATGCGAAAATCCTGCCGAAGGCTGAAGCCGAAGCGATTTATCGTAGCATCGTCAACAAGCTGCGCGATCCGGCGTTGCTCGAATTCGCGGGCTACAATTTGGTGCGGTCCAGTGTGTTTCCCGTGCCAGCGAATGCGACGCAAAAAGTGACGTTGGTGTATGAGAATTTATTGCCGGCGGATGGTGAGCGGATTGATTACGTTTTGCCGCGCAGCGAATCGTTTGCGTCGCAAAATATCCCGTGGCAAATCACGGTGGACATTCACGCCCGGCAGCCGATTTCGACAGTCTATTCGCCGACACATCTCATCAGTTCCAATCGTGTCAGCAAAGAGCAATTTCGCCTGAGCGTCGGCGACAACACGAAGCTGGAGCCGGGGCCATTTCGTTTGTCCTACCTGCTCGAAAAGAACGGCGTGACCGCGTCGTTATTGGCCTATCCTGATCCGAGTGTTGGTGGCGGTTACTTTTTATTGCTGGCCGGAGTGCCTGCGACGCGCCCGGAAAAAGTGGCGAGCATCAAGCGCGAAGTCACGCTGGTGATTGATCGGTCGGGCAGTATGCAGGGCGAGAAAATGGAGCAGGCGCGCGCGGCGGCATTGCAGGTGCTGAACGGCCTCGAAAACGGCGAGTCGTTCAATATCATTGATTACTCGGATTCCGTCGCGTCGTTTTCTGCCACAGCCGTCGTGAAAAATACGCAGACGATGGAAGAGGCGCGCAACTACGTTCGCCTGATTCGCGCGAACGGCGGCACGAACATCCGCGATGCGCTGGTCGAAGCGTTGCGGACTGAACCGACGGCGAAAACACTGCCGCTCGTGTTGTTCCTGACCGATGGTTTGCCGACCGTTGGTGAGAAGCGCGAAGCTGCAATTCGAGACGCCGTCAAGCAATCGAACAAATTCCAGCGCCGCATCTTTTCATTCGGCGTCGGTTACGATGTGAACGCGCCGCTGTTGAATGCGATTGCGACGGAATCGCGCGCGATCAGCACGTTTGTCTTGCCCAAAGAGGATGTCGAAGCCAAAGTTTCGCAGGTCTTTCGTCGTTTGTCTGGCCCGGTGTTGAGCGATCCGAAATTGACGATGCTGGATGTACGCGGCGAAGTGACGACGCGGGCGATCAAGGAATTGATGCCGGTCGAAATCAATGATTTGTTCGAGGGCGATCAGCTTGTGTTGTTGGGGCAATATCAAAGCGAACAGCCGCTACGCTTCAAGCTCAACGGCAATTATCTTGGGACGCCGCGCAGCTTTGAATTCAAGTTTGACATGAACGCCGCAACGACGCGCAATTCGTATGTGCCGCGTTTGTGGGCGAGTCGAAAGATCGCGTATTTGATTGACCAGATTCGACAGACGGCGGCGGACGGCAGTTCGCAATCGAATCCGCGCACAAAAGAATTGGTGACGGAAATTGTGCGGCTTTCGACACAGTTCGGAATCCTGACCGAATACACAGCATTTCTGGCGACAGAAGGTGAAATGGCGGCGATGCCTGCTCCCGGCGCGGTGTATCGAATGGCGGAAGCGGAATTAGATGCGAAAGCCAAGAAGGTGCGCAGTGGTGCTGGTGCTGTTTCGCAAGAAATGAACGTGAACGCGCAAAAATCGCAAGTGGCGATGAACCGCTCGAACACGTTCTACGACAAAGATATGAAGCGCGTCGAAATCACGAACGTGCAGCAAATTGCAGATCGCACTTTTTTCCGCCGCAACAAACAATGGATTGAAGCGCCACTGCTCGACCGCGCGAAAGATTTGAAAGCAGACTCCGAAATCGAATTCGGCACGGCAGTGTTCGATCAACTCGTGACGCGGCTCGTGAGTGAAGGGCGACAAGGCATTCTCGCGCTTGGCAGCGATTTGTTGCTGACGCTTGACGGCAAGACCGTTTTGGTCAAAATGCCGAGTGATGCCAAAACGCAATGACGTTGCCAAACCACTCAATGAACGGTCGCTTGCCGTCGCAGCCAAAAAGCTCGCGGCAAGCGATCCTGATTTAGCTCGCATTGTCAAAGCGTATGGTTTGCCGCCTTTGTGGGAGCGCGAACCAGGCTTTGCCACACTGGTGTACATCATCCTGGAGCAACAAGTCTCGCTCGCTTCGGCAAAGGCGGCATTCCATCGGCTCCAAACGACGCTCGGTCACATCACGCCCGACAACTTTCTCACGCTCAACCAGGCGGAATTGAAAACGATTGGCTTCAGTCGGCAAAAAACGTCGTATGCACAGTTGCTTGCCGAAGCGGTTTTGGAACGGCAAGTTGATTTGGACAGCTTGCACGAATTGCCTGATGACGAAGTGCGCACGACGCTCAAGCAGCTCAAAGGCATTGGCGATTGGACGGCGGATATTTATTTGCTGATGGCGCTGGGGCGGCCTGATATTTGGCCGCGCGGTGATTTGGCCCTGGTGGTTGCGATGCAAAAGATCAAGCAATTGCCCGCGCGTCCGACTGCGGAGGAGTTCGCGTTGTTGGGCGAGCCGTGGAAGCCATTTCGCGCGGTAGCGGCGCGGCTGCTGTGGCATTTTTATCTGAGCCAATCGCGCTAAGTCGCAAAGCCGCCCAATTGCACTCCAAACGCCTGTTCACGGGGCGTTTCACGTTGGGGCGCGGCCAATTTTTTCGCGGTTTGTTGCGTCAGCAGACCAAAGGCAGAATCGGCTTGCATGGGTTTGGCGAACAAATATCCCTGCCCGCATTCACAACCCAAGGCGCGCAGCATTTCCAATTGCTCCACCGTTTCAATGCCTTCGGCGGTGACATCCATTTTTAAGGTTTTGGCGAGCGTAATGATTGTGCGCACAATTTCTGCATTCTCGTTATTCTGGGCCATGTTCTGTACAAACGAGCGATCAATTTTGAGGGTGTCGGTGGACAACCGGTGCAAGTAGCTTAAGCTGGAATAGCCTGTACCGAAATCGTCAATGCTCAGCTTGACGCCCAATTCGCGCAATTGCTCCAGCTTGCGCATGGCGACTTCGATGTTTTCCATGACGACGCTTTCGGTGATTTCCAGCTTCATCTGATGTGGGTCTACCTGCTGTTGTTGAAGTACCGTTTCCACAATTTCTACGATATTTTCCTGCATCAACTGCTTGCCAGATAAATTCAGGCTCATCAGCAAAGATGGATCGCTCTCTGCTGCAAGCTGGCTTTGCCATTCCCGCAGTTGTCGGCACGCTTCCGATAACACCCATTCGCCCAGCGGAACGATCAACCCGGTTTCTTCGGAGATCGGAATAAACTCGCCCGGATTGACCAGACCGCGTTCGGGATGCTGCCAGCGGACCAGTGCTTCAAAGCCGACCAAGCGATTGGTTTCCAGTGAAATAATGGGCTGATACACCAGAAAAAATTCTTCGCGTTCGAGGGCACGGCGCAAATCGTTTTCGATCTGGAGTTGCCGAATCGCATAAGTATGCATGCTCGGATCAAACAGCGCATAGCAGGCTTTGCCGCGCGATTTGGCCTGATACATCGCGGTGTCGGCGTCACGCAATAACTCTTCCGGTTTCTGGTAGCTGGCGGAACTGAAAGCGATCCCGATACTCGCCGTGATGGTGACTTCGGTCATACTCAGCTTGATGGAGCGCGTCAACGCGTGCTGAATGCGCTCGGCCAATTCGATGGCTTCCTCCTGAGTGTTGAGGTCTTCGAGCAGAATCGTAAATTCATCGCCGCCCAGCCGCGCGACGGTATCGCCCAACCGGACGCACTTCACAATGCGCCGGGCAATTTCAATGAGCAATTCATCGCCCGCCAAATGTCCCAGGCTGTCGTTGATAATTTTGAAGCGATCAAAGTCTAAAAAGAGCACGGCAAAATGTCGTTCGGGGTAACGCTCATGCCGGGCAATCGCCAGCCGCAGGTGATCGAGGAACAACGCACGATTTGGCATGCCGGTTAACGTGTCGTGGAAGGCATCGTGGACGAGGCGTGCTTCGGCCCATTTGCGATCCGTGATGTTTTGGATTTGAAAAATTAGCCGTTGCGGCTGCGTTTCAGTCGCGCGAATCAACGAGGCGTTCAGCGAAACCCACACTTCATCTCCGAGCGAATGCAGGAATCGTTGTTCGACTTGGGCGGCGGAAACCTGTCCGCTCAAAAGCTGAGACAACGCCCGATTCACCGGATCAATATCATCCGGGTGAAGCAGCGTCTGAAAGTTTTTATTCAGCAGTTCTTCTTCTGAATAGCCGAGAATTTGGCACAGGGAAGGATTCACCTGAACCCATTGTCCCTCCGAGGTGGCAAGCCCCATCCCAATGGCGGCGTAATCAAAGGCGCTGCGAAATCGCTCTTCGCTTTCCTGCATTTCACAGAGATGTTTTTCGGCCAATGCCGCTTGAGTCTCGGCGGCTTCCAATC
>JAEUQN010000296.1 GCA_016789725.1 Blastocatellia bacterium
CTTTCATGAAAATTTCCCTTTCAGAATGGAAGATTCGTGGAGCGCGGATTCTACACGACCGCTGGGAACATCGGCAATTGTGTTGGTGCGAAATCAACTCAATGTTACGATTTGAGGGCGATGAGAATTTACGACTAAAGAGGCCACATAGATGTCGAGGCGCGACGATTTGCATCTCCCCGTGCGACGGGCACTGGAAAAAGACGGATGGTTAATTACAGACGATCCTTTGGACATTACCTTCAAAGGCATCCGGTTGAAAGCCGATCTAGGGGCGGAAAAGCGTTTTGCAGCAGAAAAAGCGGGTCGAAAGATTGCAGTTGAAGTGAAAGACTTTGATGGAGGTTCGCCCATTGTTGAATTGCAAAAGACTGTGGGGCAATTGCAGATGTATCAAATCGCATTGTCTGAGGAAGACCCCGCCCGGGAATTATTTTTAGCCATCAGCGAAACCATTTATAATCGTTACTTTGCCAGCGAGGCATTCATCACGCTGGTCGAGTACAATAAAATTCAACTTCTCGTTTTCGATGATTTACAGGAGGTCATTCTTTTATGGCTCATTCAATAGATTATGCCGAGATTCTAACGCGCGTCATTCGAGAAGAGGCCAAAACTCAACCACGAATTCAAGCGATTACCTATGCTGCCGTTTGTGATGCAGAAAGCGGACAGTTTTTATTAATTGCGACAGGCTACGAAAACAAAAAATGGTTCGATGTAATCGTTTTCCATGCTCGGCTAATTGAAGGATGGGTTGTGATTGAACTCGACAATATTGAAGGCGGATTGCAAACCGCGCTAGTAGCAGCAGGTATGCCCGCTGATCGCATCATTTCAGGTTTGAAATATGAGCGGATGAAGACGGAACGTTTAGCGGCTTGAGTCAAGAGCGAGAGTTGACTGCTTCAATACGCCGCCGTTTCCGCAATCGCTCGTGCTACATCATCAATTTGTGGCAAGGTGAACTCTTCGACTTGCGGCGTGTACGAAACAAAGCAATCCTGCGCCGCCACACGATTCACAGGCGCATCCAGATATTCAAACAATTCCTTTGCAATCCGCGCAGCAATCTCAGCGCCGTAGCCCCACGAAATCGAGTCTTCGTACGCGACAACCACGCGACTCGTCTTTTGCACACTGGTAGCAATTGCCTCCCAGTCGTATGGATTCAGACTGCGCAGATCAATGACTTCTACATCAATGCCCTGCCCTGCCAATTGATTCGCAGCGACGAGCGATTTTTGTACGAGCGCGCCGTACGTAACGACAGTGACATCGCTGCCCGCGCGCACCATCTTGGCTTTGCCAAACGGGATGCAAAAGTCTGCGTCGGGATAGCCACTTTTGTTATACGTCTGGCGATAGAGATGTTTGTGTTCGAGGAATAAAACCGGATCGTCGCAGCGAATCGCCGTGCGCAGCAAGCCGCTCGCGTCCAGCGCATTCGACGGCATCACAACGCGCCAGCCAGGAATCGAGGTAAACAACTGTACGCCCGATTGGCTGTGATAAATCGCGCCGCCGCGAATATACCCACCAACGGGTGCGCGCACGACCATCGGGCATTTCCACATATTGTTTGAGCGCCAACGTAGCATCGGCACTTCGTTGTGCAATTGCATGTACGCCGGCCAAATGTAATCGTAAAACTGGATTTCCGCGACCGGCTTCAGCCCACGCATCGCCATCCCGACGGCGCGCCCGATGATGTTCGCTTCGGCCAGCGGCGTATTGAAAACGCGGACATCTCCGAATTCTCGCTGCAAATTCGCCGTCACTTTGAAAACGCCGCCCTTGCCTTTGACTTCGCTGAGACAGGCCGCGCGTGAGGCATCCGCGACATCTTCGCCGAGCACGATGATACGTGGATCGCGCGCCATTTCCTCGTGCAAACAACGATTGATCAAATCCACCATCGTGCCGTCAGCATTGGTGATCGTCACGTCCGCTTCGGTGTCGAAGGCTTGTGAAGTCGGATCAACGTCGGGCGAATACACATACAACATGGCGGATTCCGGCGGCGCGTGCGGCACCGTCAAGGCGCGGTCGGCGGCTTCATCAATCTCGGCGTTAACTTCGGCGCGAATGCGCGCAAGGTCTTCTGCGGTTGCGATTTTGGCTCGCTGTAGATATTCCCCAAACTGCAAAATCGGATCACGTTGTGCCTGTTCGTCCAATTCCCGTTTCGGGCGATACAAACTTTCGTCATCAGACATCGAGTGCGAATACGGTCGCGTGACGTGGGCATGAACCAGCGCGGGACCGCCTCGCGCGCGACAATGCTCGGCTGCACGAGCGAGCGTTTCATAACTCGCCAGCAGATCTGTCCCGTCGCATTCTTCGATGAACAAATTCGGGAAGCCTTGCACAAGTTTGGAGATGCTGCCGCCTGCGGTTTGCACTTCCACCGGCACCGAAATCGCGTAGCCGTTATCCTGAATCACGTACAGCACGGGCAGCTTCAAATTGCACGCCGTGTTCAGCGATTCCCAAAACTCGCCCTCGCTCGTCGCGCCATCACCTGCGGCCATATACACAATTTCGTCGTCATGAAATTGCTCGGCGCGATCCATAATTTCAAAGTTCAATTGATATCGCATCCCCGCTTCGGCCACGCCGACCGCGTGCAGGAATTGCATCCCCACGCACGACGAACGCGACGGGATATTCAATCGCTTACAGCCCCAATGCGAAGGCATTTGGCGCGAACCGGAAATGCCATCGGTATGCGCAGCGACCGAGCCAAGAAATTGTTCATACACAGTGATGCCAAGATGTAACACCAGCGCGCGATCTCGCACGTGTGGAAATACCCAATCATAGCCGGGCCGCAAGACCAACCCGGCGGCGACGGAAACGGCTTCGTGTCCCGCACTGCTCAATTGAAAGAACACGCGGTTCTGATTTTTGAGAATGATTTCTTTGTCATCGTAACGCCGCGACGTGTACATCGTGCGATACAGTTGCCGCAGCGTTTCGGCGCTGAACGTGGTGTCCGTTTTCTTCTTGGCGTTCTTCATAGCGTCATTGACTTTGTTTCTCAATCTGCAAACTCTTTATCCGTGAAGCCAGCGTGGTAGCTTTGAGTCCCAATAACTCAGCCGCTCCATCGGTGCCGTAAATTTTCCAATTTGTTTGTGCGAGCGCGGCCAAAATATTGTCGCGCTCGCGCTGTTTCAATTGCGCCCGCGTCAGCACTTCTCTATTCGCCTCTGACACCACCGGAGCAGCCCTGTGTGGCGTTGTTCGACTCAGCATGGTGTCAAACCGCAAGGCTCCACCCTGCGACAAAATCACCGCGCGTTCGATGACGTTTTGCAATTCACGAATGTTGCCCGGCCAATCGTATTGCAGCAATTGCTCGACATTTGTACGCGTCAGCTTCGCGCTTGTGCAAGCAAGGCGTTGACACGCACGCCGTAAAAAATGATCGGCTAACAACGGAATGTCTGATTGCCGTTCGCGCAGCGGCGGAACCGTCAGCGGAAACACATTCAGGCGATAATACAAATCTTCGCGGAAGCGTCCGGCGGCAATCTCGCGCGGTAAATCACGATTCGTCGCGGCGATCACACGCACATTCGTTTTGCGCGTATGTTCTTCGCCGACGCGCTCATATTCGCCTTCCTGCAACACACGCAACAACTTGCTTTGCAACTCCAACGGAATCTCGCCGATTTCATCCAGAAATAACGTGCCGCCGTCCGCCAATTGAAAGCGTCCGGCGCGATCTCGCACGGCTCCGGTGAACGACCCTTTGACGTGGCCGAAGAATTCGCTCTCGAACAATTCACGCGGCACCGAAGCGCAATTGACTTTGATGAGCGGGCGCGCGTGACGCTGACTGCGTTCGTGAATCGCGCGCGCGACCAATTCCTTGCCCGTACCCGATTCGCCGTGAATCAACACGCTGGCCTCGGTCGGCGCAACCTTCTGGATTTGCCGCAGCACGGCTTTGAGCGGCGCGCTGTTGCCGACGATGTCACCGAAGGCTAACTCCTGCGTGACTTCTTCGCGCAGGTAGGCGTTTTCCAGTTCAAGCTGGTCACGAAGCCGTTCGATCTCCTCAAACGCGCGCGCATTCGCAATCGCAATCGCAGCGTGATCCGCAAACAAACGCATCTCCTGAAATGCCTGCGAGCCGATGACCTCACGATCAAAGATGGCGAGCACGCCTAATACCTCGCCGCGAAAGATCAGCGGTTGTCCGGCAAAGCTTTGAATCCGTTCGCGCGTCACCCAGGCAGGTCGCGCAATCCACTGCTTGTCTTTCGTCAAATCCGTCAGCAACAACGGTTCGCCCTTTGCCGCGATCTGCCCGATTTTGCGCACGTTCAGTGGCATTCGGCTGAAATCATCATCAAGGTTGATGCGTGGTTCATCGCTGCGGATGGAGGTTTCCAAACTCGCCACTAAATGCAGACATTTCGTTTGATCGGGGCATTGGCTGCGCATCGGACAATGCGCGCAACGATCTCCGGGCAATGTCAGCCACAGCCGCGCCAACGCCACGTTGTGACAATCCGCCAGCCCACGCACGATTCGCTGCAACACGTTGGCTAATGAACGCTCTTGCGCGATGGCAGTCGCAATAGGATGTAGCGTCTCGGTTTTCACGCCAACTATCTAACACGAAAATCCGTGACACGCATCACGACTTCTCGTGATTCACGACTTTTCGTTGTGCGACGAAATTCGCCAGAATCGCGCGAATGCCTGTATTGACAGGGGTTCTGTGGATTTCGGCTTTGTGGCACGTCGAATGCTTTTCCTCTTGGTGTGGAGAACAAACGTAGTCGCCACGGCGATTGCCAACCAACAATTTGAACTTGAAAGGGAGAACATCACAATGCAACGCATCAACCCAGTAGACCCAAACACCGCCACCGGAAAACAAAAAGAACTGCTCGACGCCGTCAAAGCCAAAGTCGGGCGCGTGCCGAACCTGATGAAAACGTTTGCCGCGTCGCCCGCCGCGTTGGAAGCGTATTTGAGCTTTAGCGGCGCGTTAGGCGGCGGACTGCTTGACGCCAAGTTGCGCGAACAGATTGCGCTCACGGTTGCTGAAGCAAACGCCTGTGAATATTGCTTATCGGCGCATACCGCCATCGGCAAAATGGTCGGGCTGGACGAAACCGAAATCGTTTCTGGTCGCCGTGCGAGTTCCGCTGACGCCAAAACGAATGCGGCGCTGACCTTCGCGCACCAACTCGTCGTCAAGCGCGGGCAAGTGGATGACGCCGATGTCGCAGCCGTTCGCGCCGCAGGTTTTGGTGATGGCGAAATCACG
>JAEUQN010000297.1 GCA_016789725.1 Blastocatellia bacterium
CACCTTATGGATAGTTCCGGCGCAGGGTGGAGCAGCAAAACAGATCACACAAAAAAACAATCCACCCGGCGGACACGGCGCACCCGCGTGGTCGCCTGATAGCAAGTATCTTGGTGTTGTTTCCCATTTGCCTGGCCGCTCAGAACTTTGGACCGTAACACCGGATGGAGTGAACTCACAGCAATTGGATGGCGGCACCGTTATTTTTTACGATCCCATCTTTTCGCCGGATGGGGATTTTCTATTTTGGTCAACCGGAGCGGGGAACTTCCAACTGTGGCGCAGGCGTATTTCGCCGACCACTAAAAAGTTTCTCGGCCAGGCTGAAGAAGTCGCTAACACGGGCGCGGCACTGGCTCGTTATATGGCGATTGCGCCGGACGGCAAACGCATTGCATACAGCTCGTTAATGATGGCGAATAATATTGGTTCTGTGAACGTTTCTCCCCAAACAGGCGAAGCCACGAGCGCCCCAACTCTCTTGACGCAGGATACGAATCGCAGGAAAACCGCACCGAGTTTTTCATCGGATGGAAAAAGCATTGTCTACAGTATGTGGCGAATGGGAGTTGGCGGCGAACTCTGGCTGATGGACGCCGATGGGCAGAATCCTCGACAACTAACCGCTGGGCTGGCCGGTTTGCCGAATTGGATGCCGAATGGGCAAAGCGTTAGCGTGGTGTCGAAGGATAGCTCGCCACTACGAATGTGGGAAATAGATATAAAAAGCGGGAAACAATCCATTCTCTCAGAACAGGTGTTTCCCGTGGCGCTCGGTAAAATGTCTCCTGATGGAGTGCTTTTTGCCTATAATTCATATGCGGGCGGTGCGTATAACCTTTCCATTTTGCCGATTGCGGGCGGGCCAACCAAACAGCTTACTTTTGATCAGGAGATGATGGGATTTCCGTGTTGGTCACGCGATAGCCAATGGTTAGCTCTAGAGATGAAGCGCGGCGAAAATACGCAAGTTGCCGTGCTTCCGCGCGATGGTGGAACGCCTCAGCAAATCACGAACGACGTCGGACAGAATTGGCCCGGCGGATGGGCCGCAGATCACGACCGCATCGTATTTGCCGGCTTGCGAAACAATATTTGGAATTTGTACTGGGTTTCTCGCCGCACCAAAGCCCAAAAACAATTGACGAATTTTACGAAGCCCAACACCTATGTCCGCTATCCCGTTTGGTCGCCACAAAGCGATCAGATCGTTTATGAGTACGGCGAAACAACGGGCAATATCTGGATGCTGGAATTGAAATAGCCGAATTATCGTAAGCTACCAGATGCGGCACGAAACGCGGCGACTGCCTGTTCGTATTCGGCCCGCACTTCGATCAGTTTGGTTTCCGCTTCGGCTGTTGCCCGCTCGCGCTGATTGACGAGGAACAGCGTACTGTCGCCCAGATTGAAGCGGGTTCGTTCTCCAACTTCCAATTGCCGGGCAAGTTGCACCTCATTCTCAGCCGCAACAAATCGGTCATAAGTGGTGTTGATGGCATTGAAGGCATCGTTGACCTCAACGATGATGGATTGCCGTTGATTGAGTAAGTCCAGATCTAGTTTCTGTAACTTGGCCTGTGCCGCCTGAATTTTCCCATCGGCGGTGCGCTGACGAAGCGGCAGGCTAATGGACAATTCAGCTTTCAGCGTGGTTCCAATGCCTCCGAAACCCGTATCGCGGCCCGGACTGAATCCCAAATCCACAGCAGGCCGACGTTGATTTTGACCAAGAGCCAGGTCCACCCTTGAAATGTCCTGATTGATGGTGATGAGTTTCAATTCAGGTCGCCGTTCAATCGCCAGTCGTTGTGCTTCGATGACGTCGTTATCCGCGAACAGGTTCGGGCGAGCCAGGTTCGTTGGAACAGCGGAGGCGGACGGCGCAGGCGCAGGTTGACCATTGGTTTCCCACAGATAAAGTGAAAGTTTGAAAGCAGCTTTTTGTAGATCGCGCTCCGCTTTGGTGAGGCCACCTTGCCGTCGCTGAACTTCCTGATCTGCCTCGATAGTATCTATGGGCGGCAAGTCGCCTGCGGTGACGCGATCCTTGACCGCTGCCGCGCGTATTTTGGAGAGTTCGAGCAGATTTTTGGCCACGTCTAATTTTTGTTTGGCTGCCACCCAATCCCAATAGCTAAGGGCGGCCTTGAGCTGCAAATCCAACCGTGTGAGCTTTACTTGTTCATCGGCCAACGGTTCGCCAAGTAAGGCTTGTCGTTCGGCGGCAGATTTCTCATTGATCCGAAAATTGCGCATCAACGGAACTTTGACGCCAAGATAATATTCGCCCGTTTCGCCCGTCGAAGAAAGCGGCGATTTGACCGTTCCGTAATTGAATCTTGAACCGGCAATCAGCTTCACGCCGGACCGCGTGAGGTACTCCAATTCGACATCATTGGTTCTGGTACTCAGCGCCGATCCGGGCTTGCTGGTGCTGTTGTAACGTAAGACGCCTGTACCAAAATTGACGACTGGATCAAATGCGCCTTGTTTTTCCAATCGCTTTGCCGCCGCCACTTCGCGCTCGGCTTGCGCACCTCGTAGCTTCGGATGATACGCCTCAATCTGATTCAGCACTTGGTCGAGGGTTAAGGGGCGAGCTGTTGCGTCAGGTTGAGGCGGCATTCCAGGTTGCGAGCGACGCCCTGATTGAGTGACTCCGGCATTCATCAGGCTCATTGCTGAAAACGAAATTTCCTCTTTCGTTCTTGCAAGCGGACTAGTGAGTATTAACGGTATGACGGGCGAGTTTTTTTTCTGCTCCGGCTCCGGCTGTGCCAGTTCGCGTGACGAAGTGTTCATCGCTTCGTCGTGAATTTGCTGGGCGAGCTGAAAGGCGAATCCCGATGTTTTCAGGAGGATCGCCCAAAATAAAACCATCAAGCAGCGAGATAGAATGTCGGACATAAGTACAACAACTGAGACGTTACTTTTCTTCGGCATCGCCGTCTTTCTCCGCCTTTTTCGCTTTTGAATTATTCGTGATGGGTTTATCGCGTGAAGCCGGGAACGCATTGAATTGACGCCATAATTCAAAGCCCAACGAGACGGTGCGAAGCATCACCCATCCACGTGCTCCGGTGCCGGGACGTAGCTGATCCAGCGGCGGCCACGGTTCATCGCCGTACTTCTTGACTGCCTCACGGTCTGGCTCCACCACGATGCGAACGCGTCCCATTTCATCGCCGACAGCATCAATGATTTTGACTTTGCCGGCGAAAGTGCCGACAGCGACAGAGGGCCAACCCACAAATTGAATCGCGGGCCACCCATCAAATGAAAGCCGCACGGGATCGCCCTGCTGAACGAGGGGGGCGTCATAATCCGACAGGAAAACCTCGACGGCCTGATCTTCAGTCTGCGGAGCAATTTGCGCCAGGATGGTCCCCGCCTTGACGGTTTCTCCCTGGCCGACGCGCAACACCCGTACCAATTTGCCGTCTCGCGGCGCTTTGATGAGGTGTTGTTCGTTGCGCTGTTCGAGGTTATTGATGTCTACGTCAAGTTTGAGAATATCGCTGTCTAATTTGGCAATGGTTTCTTTTACCGAAGCCATCGAAACCCGTATCCCGTTGAGTTGTGCGGACGTGTCATTCGTTACTCGTCCCGCGTCCAGGCGAAGTGCCTCCACCTCGCGCTGGGCTAATTGCAATTGTGCTTGCAGGCTTTCGAGTCGAGTTTTCTGGCTGACGAGTTCCAATTCGGTTAATTCCAAATCGCGTTTGGAGCGCAGGCCTTTTTCTTCAAAGAGAAATTTGACGCGGTCGTAATTCTGTTGTGCCGTTTGGACATTTTGTCTGGCTTGCTCGATATTTTGCTCGGCAACTTTGACCCGGTCCTGCGCCATCCGAAATCGCTCATTGGCCGCTGGAATTGCCACATCGCGGGAATTATTTAAATCGCCCAACTGGCTTTCCAAGGCCGTCAATCGGGCTTGTGCTGCACTGCGGCTGGCGATGAGGGCGGCTTTCTGCCCACGTTGATTCGTGATTTGATTCGGGTCCAGGAATTTCTGATCAATCTCTTCGATCTCGGCGATGATGTCCCCGGCTTTCACGCTTTGCCCTTCAACCGCATTCCACTTTTTCAATCGGCCTGCGATTTGTGCCTCAATACTTTGCGGTCTATCGCCGGGGTTAAAGATGAATATTTGCCCCGTTCCGGTTACGGATTGTTGCCAGGGGACATAAATTAAGCTCAGGACAATGGACAAGATCAGCAACACTAACATCAGGACCAGAGAGCGAGATGATCCCCGTGATTTTAGCTCATCCAGGCATTTCATCTGCCCGCGATGATTGGATGCATCACGCCCGTCCTGGTTGATATTGGTTACTTCCTGTTTCAATGCGATTGCCATCTTGGTTACCAATCTTCAGTGCCTTAGTTTGCCTTGGCAGCATTCATGCTCAGGGTTGGGAACAAGGCTGCGAATTGCCCATCGCAAGCCTGGCTAATTTCTGATGGAGTTCCCGCTTCGACAATTTTCCCTCCGGCCAAAACATAGATTTTGCTGGAACGGATGACCACTTCGGGATCGTGCGAAATGTCCAGAATAGTCCAATCACGTTCTTGTGCAAATAATTGGCTGAGAATTTGCAGCTTGTCATTTTCATCAATGCCGGTGAAGGCCTCATCCAAAATCAACAGCTTGGGATGCCCTACGATAGCCCGTGCAATCAAAAGACGTTGGATTTGACCACGCGATAAATTTCTTCCCTCGCCCACCAGCTTAGTTTGCAATCCGGCAGGGAACCGCGTGAGTTCTTCCGATAATTGCGTGACCTCCAACGCCCATTGAATTTCCTCGTAGGGAATTTGATCCCGCCCAATCAAGATATTTTCCTCAACCGTTCCCTCGAAAATCTCATTGGCATCACCGACCAGCGAAACCACTTGACGCAGGCTTTTTAAGCTGGCTTCGCGGACATCGAGCCCGTTGATTTGGACTATTCCATGCGTCGGGTCATGTAACCCGCAAAGCAACGAAGCGAGCGTAGATTTACCCGCTCCGCTTTCGCCCACCAGACTCACATGCTCACCGGCATTAATCGTCAAATTTAGATCAGAAAGGATGTCTGTTCCATCCAGATAGGAAAACCCAACGCCACGGCAATGGACGGTTACGGCGTTTTGGCTTCTTGGAATTGGTTTCCCCGCTTCGCGTTCGACGGGCAAGTCTGTCACATGACCGACTTTGTCCACGCCGGTTAATAAATCGTAGACCGTTTCGAGCAGTCGAATAAGTTTCTCCAGCCCGGAGAGAACGCCCAC
>JAEUQN010000298.1 GCA_016789725.1 Blastocatellia bacterium
ATAAATTTTGTGTCGCCCGTTGAATGAGAGTTCGTTCGTAGGTGGGGAGGTCTGATGGCAATGCGTTTAATTCAAACCAGACCGCCTGTAAAATCTCAATACTGCTCGGCCTTGCTTCATTCACCGGCCTTGCGCGAAAGATGATTTCGACCTGTTGATATTTCTGAAGTGTGCTGACGACGGCAATTTCCAGCGCCTCCACTTCCAGCTCCGTTTCTTCGCGTAATTCGCGGCGAATCGCATCTTCAGCCTGTTCTTGTGGGTTGATAAATCCGCCCGGAATTCCCCAGCCGCTGCCAGGGCGAAACCGATGTTGCAGCAACAACACGCGGTTTTGTTGATCCAGAATCACCGCGCCCACCGTTACCGTGAAGCGGGATTGTGTCAACAAAACGCCCATTCGTCGCGCCCGCTTCGGCAACCGTTGCCAAACTCCGCTGAGCAATCGTTTCCACATCAGTTTTGCCGATACAGGTCCATCACCCAACCCGGCAGCTCAGGGTCGTCTTTGAAGCTGACATTCATCCCTTTACTTTTCATCCAGCGCCAGAGCCACGTCGGGCCGTTGCGGCTGACATTGGTATCTTTTGTTTGATACGCCGGATCATTCATTGCTTCGTCAAGTGTGATGAACCGATAGCCGCGTTTTTCATACCGTTTCAGCAATTCGTCCAGACAATCGGCATTGAGATCGTTGGCGTGGATCAATAACGTTTGTGGGATTTCACGTCCGAAAATCTGCGGCGAGATTTTTTCAGCAAACTCGGTGGCGGCGATGGTGAAATCCAGGTACGAATCGCGTAGCTTCTTTTGCATTGCCGCATCGTTGCCCCGCCGCGCGCGTACATACGAGATATTGTAAATGAAGTCCGAATTTTCAATCGTGTGCGGTGTGATTTTGTAACCCCGTAAGGCCAGAAAACTATCAATCGCTTCTTTTTTCGCCTGTGTTTCGCCCGTGTGCGTCATCGGGTGGCGAAAATAAACAGGCGTCCTGGGGTGCATCAAGCGGCGCAAGACAATGTCGCCCCGCACAATGTCATCCTGATATTGCTCAATAGAAACGGCATTGAGATCGGGATGCGAGTAGGTGTGATTGCCGAGCGTCAGGCCCGCATCAAGCCATTGTTGCAACAACGCAACCCGCGCGTCCATTTCGCCCGTGACCTGCAATTGCCGTTCGTTAACGAAGCCAATGGCGGGCACCTGATGTGCGCGCAAGACTCGCATAAGTTCTTTGGTCACGCGTTGCGCATTGGGCAAATATTGCGGATGCCCGGCAACCATAAACGGCAGATCATCAATCGTGACAGCCATTTTGCGCGGTTGGGCTGCTGCTGAAAAACAGACAAGCAGCGCCCCGACAATCAAAATATTTCTCATAAGCTAAGCCCCGACTTCAATGGTAAACCCGCCGGGAGCGCCGACGTAGAACGAATACGCGTGCTGTCGTTCTGGGGGTGCGACGTCATATCCGTCGTCTTTAAGACGCTGATAGATTTGATCTACTTTCGCGTCGCTTTCGACAAAGAAGCCCACATGAAAATTGTCAGGGTATGTCGTACTACCTGTTCGACCCATTTTCATTAAGGTCAATACCAATCCATCATTATCTATCAGCACCGTTAGCCCATCATTCCCGCCACTGTTTTGTAACCCAAAATACTTTTCCATAAAGTCCTTGGCGGCTCGCACGTCAGTCACCATCAAATGAACATGGTTTAGTTTCATAAAAAAACCGCTTTACACCGTAATCACTTCGACCTTCGGTTGCACTGCTGTCTTTGGAATCAAGGCCGGCCAATAGGCAATGATCTCCTCGGCTTTCGGGCGACCACTGGCGAAATACGTCACTGTCGGTGGCCCATTTAAAGCCAGCGGCGCGATTTCTTTCGCAAAGCGTTCGACGGCGGCTTTGTCGTGGCTGCGCACGCCAAAGCGCATCATCACTTCGGCCAAATCGGGCGACGGCTCACCCGCGAGTCCTTCGTGGGTGCCGTTGACGCCGATGTAGCTGGTCAGGAATTCATCGAACTTCAGTCCCAAAACATCAAGCCGCTTGCGCAAAATTGCATCGGCAGCCCTGGCTTTTTGATATGCGTCCGGCCACGAATAGATCAACCCGCCGCCCGCTTTGAAGCCGTCGGCATAGCTGATGGAAACCTTGTAAAACTCGGTCGCAGGTTTGCCCGTGATGCCTGACAGCCGCACGCGATTTTCGCCAACCTGTTCCAACTGAATCGAAGTGAAGTCGGCCACGCAATCGGGGGTGATGTAGTTTTTCGGATCGCCCATCTCATACATCAATTGTTCTTTGACACCTGCGACAGAAATGCGCCCGCCCGTGCCTGCGTGTTTGGTGACGACGAACGAGCCGTCGGGATCGGCCTCGACAATTGGGTAGCCGATGTCCCACAAATCAGGAATCGTTTGCCAATCCACCTGGCAGTTGCCGCCGGTCGTTTGCGCTCCGCATTCGATGATATGTCCGGCAATCGTGCCAGCGGAAATCAAATTAAAATCGTCCATGGACCAGCCGAATTCATGAATCATTGGAGCGAGCGCAAGGCCGGTATCTGTGCAACGGCCTGTTACCACGATGTCTGCGCCCTGAGCCAGGGCTTCCGCCATCGGAGCCGCACCGAAATAGACATTGGCGCTGGCGACGCGGTCACGAATGGTGGAGAGCGGTTCACCCGTTTCCATATTCTTCAGTTCGACGCCGTTGGCAAAAAGCTCATCCAGCTTGTCCATAATGTCATCGCCCGTGACGACGCCGATTTTGACTTTGCCCGTGAGACCGAGTTTGTTGACGACCGCCTGCAAACCGGCCACGCACGCCTGTGGATTCACGCCGCCCGCGTTAGCGATGATCTTGATGTTGTTGTCCAGACATTTGGGCAGGACGCGCACGACCACCTGCAAAAAGTCGCGCGCATAGCCTGCGTTCGGGTCGCGCGATTTCTGCTTTTGCATAATAGACATTGTAATTTCAGCCAGATAATCCAGCGTCAAATAATCAATCGGACCACGTTCGACCAATTGTATCGGGGCTTCCGGCGAATCACCCCAAAAGCCTTGTCCGTTGGCAATGCGAATTGTTTTCATATTTCTCCGAAGGGCAGAATATCTCTCGTCAAATTTATAGGTTGCTGAGCGAGACTGTACTGAGGTTAGCCAGAAAATTCAACGCTCGCCATCGCTAAAGTTTTATCTCTCTTGTGCCGATAAGTCGTTGAACCCCTCTCTGAGGAGGGGTACGCCTCGATTTATGTCAACTTGAGGATTCAGCCCACACCCCACGAGATTTGTTCTTTCTGAAACATGCCGGAGAATGAAATGACTACACTGGGAAAGACGTTTGCGGCTTTACTCCGCCAGCCAGCGAGATTTCTGACCATTACGCTATTGTTTTTAGGGTTTGCTCTCGGAATGGTTTATCGCCATTCGGGACACGCTTCGCAAGATAACAATTCCACCAGGAAAATTATTGCTTCACTGCCATCGCACGCCTTGAGCGGGGCTTTAGGCGAAGCAGTGGGGGGCGAAGCTCTGAGTGCGGCCCGGTACCATCTCAACGAAGTCAGGGCCGCGAATGGCGCTAAATCTCTCGAAGCCGTCAATCCGGCGCAAAGCTTGCGGGCATCTTTTACCGGAGCAGATGTTCAGGTTCACTCCGGCAACGCGTGTCAAACGCCCTGGCAATTGGGGCTGACCTTGAAAGGCGTGAAATATGGGACGACCTGGCAAGCGGTGCGCCCCGGTGTTTTGTCGGCGCAAGGCAATCGCGTGGACATTGTGCGAGACACAATCTCTGAATGGTATCTCAATAAACCTGAAGGGCTGGAACAGGGCTTCACCTTAAAGGCGAGACCGACGACCTCCACGCCCACGACCGACGAGTTGCGGGTTGTGATGGAACTTAGTGCAGGGTGGAAGGCGACACTTGAAAAGAATCAGCAAGCCATTCTTTTACGACAGGGAACCGCTTCGTTGCGCTATGACAAATTGCTGACGATAGATGCTACTGGACGGGAACTGCCTTCGCGGATGGAGGTCAATGGCAATGAACTGGCGCTGGTGGTGAATGACGCTAATGCAGTTTGGCCGATCACGATTGATCCAACATTGACGCAACAAACACAGTTCGTCGCAACCAACGGTGCTTCCTTCGATCACTTCGGCACCGTCGTGGCGATCAGCGGCGATACGGCTGTGGTTGGTGCTCCTGATTTTGATGCCAATTCCATCACGAATTCCGGTGCCGTCTTTGTTTTTGTGCGCACTGGTTCAAGTTGGAGTCAGCAGGCGCAATTAACCGCGAGCGATGCGGCCAGCTATGACAGCTTTGGATCATCCGTGGCGATTAGCGGTGACACGATTGTGATTGGCGCGTACGGCGATGACAATGGCTTTAATTCGGATCAAGGCTCGGCGTATGTGTTTACGCGCAGTGGCACAACCTGGAGCCAGCAGGCAAAGCTCACGGTCAGTACGGGCGTGGCTAATGACTGGTTCGGCTACTCGGTTGCCATCAGCGGTGATACCGCGTTGATTGGCGCACCGCTGGATGATTTCGGAAGTACGGTCAATCAAGGCTCAGCCTATGTCTTTACGCGCAGCGGCGTGACCTGGAGTCAGCAAGAACAGCTCAACGCCACTGATGCCGCCGACAGCGATAACTTCGGATTTGCGGTCGCTTTGCAGGGCGAAACAGCCGTGATTGGAGCGCCTGCGGATGATGTCAATAGCACCAGCGATCAAGGTTCAGCGTATGTCTTCGTGCGGAGTAGTTCGACGTGGAGTCCGCAACAACAACTCAGTGCTGGCGATGGCGCGAGTGGCGACTTGTTCGGTTATGCCGTAGCGATCAGTGGCGAGACCGCGATGGTCGGCGCGCCGCAAGATGATGTCAACGGCAACGTCAATCAAGGCTCGGCGTATGTCTTTGTGCGGAGTAACGCGACGTGGAGTCAACAGGCGATGCTGACCGCGAGCGATGGCACGGGCGGCGATACCTTTGGTAACTCGCTTGCAATTAGTAACGAGATGGCGGTGATCGGCGCGCCGACAAATGACGTGGGCGGTAGCCCCGACCAGGGATCGGCGTATGTGTTCACGCGCAGCGGCGCGACCTGGAGCCAGCAGCAACAATTGATTGCCAGCGATGGGGCAGGTAGCGACAGTTTAGGCAGTGGAGTTGCGATCAGCGGATTTACGGCGATAGTCGGCG
>JAEUQN010000299.1 GCA_016789725.1 Blastocatellia bacterium
TTGCTTTGTGTAGGAGAGCATTTCTCTGTTTTCTTGCCTCAGTGGCTTGTTCCCATATAGTTTGCTTAGAATTTTCAAGCTTATACTCAGAAATGTTGATTCCGCTAACCTCTTTGATTACGTTAATCAATAGCCCTTTGAATTTATCTATCTCCCGAATGTGACTCGAAAAGATGTCAATTATTATTTCAGCCACAGTATCGTTATGAATCATTCCAGAAACAATGGGCTTTAATAGAACATCTTTGAATGTAACTTCTAATGCTGCGCCAGCGAAAACCTGTGATGCAGAATATCGATTCAATTGGTAAAGCTCCCTCGCCTCTATCAACAAATGTAAAGGGGCTAGGACGATGTCTGCTTTGCGAAGATAAAATGCCTCAAGTCTTTCTGGAAGAATTTCTTCAGCTAAGTACTCTTCGACAGCTTTGTACTTATCCTCCCAGTAATGATCAGAGCTTTTGTATTGATCATAGAAGTCCTCGTAAAGCCTGCTTTGATACTCTTCAATTTCTGCATCCATAGGATCAAAGCCCATAAAGCCTCCTATCATTGAAACTCTTATTTTTATTGGCAAAAGTTCGTTTGCGATGACACACCGCACAAACGACCTCGCACTTTTCAATTTCAGCAATGAGTATTTCTGTTGCCGCACTCATCGCCAGATAACCTACGCCGCTAATTTTCTCGCCTCTAACGTGATCGAAATCCATTTGCCAGAGTGAGAAGCATTCTCCACAGTCCACACAAGGGCGATTTTTGGCTTGTTCAATCAACTCCTTGTTTTTTCGTTGTCGTGGTGACAGATGCACGGGCGTTTTGCCTAAAAGCAAATATCGCTGATGCTCGCGCTCACGATGGCAATTGGCACAAACGACCTCTGTCTTTTCAAGTTCTGCCAGAATTCGTTCTCTGGAAGCATTGCCGCTAATCATTACCGGAATTGCTGCGACTTTGTTTTCACGTTCCAGATGATCGAAGTCCAAACAAAACGGCGGGAAGATTTTGCCGCAATCAGTGCAAGGCTTGCTTTTCAGTTGCTCTAAAACCTTTCTCCAATCGGATTGCCTGCGCCGCCGATTCTCGTTGCTGATTTTCAAATAGTGCTCTTTGCGTTGCCCGTAGTACGATTTGAAATACGAACTCATGCAGGCTTTGCAGTAGCTTTGCGTTTTTCGGCTTTTGCCTTTTTCAATCTCTGCCCCGCAAAGCACGCAAAATTTCGGCCCTTCTTTGGGCTTTCGTAAAACTTTGCCAAGCATTCTTTGTCGCGCTTGCTCCTTCAATGCACCGACTTTTTCTGTCGAATAAAGTTCTTCCCAACGTTTTCCCTTTACCTTTTGATTGTGCGCCCGAAATCCTTTTACCTTGCGCTCAATCAAATCAGGATCGCGTTGATGTGTGGCTTTGAGTGCTTCGGCGCGCAAGCGTTTGGTTTCTTCCGATTGAATGTACGGCGGATTCGGAAGCCCATACTGATGGATCAATCTGGTCACGCTTTTGGCCGTGATTCCATATTGCTTGGCGATCTCGTATTTGGTACGAGATGTCAGCAGGGCTTCCAATGTTTGCCTATCAATCGTTTTCGGCATCCACCTATCCTTTGACACAAACCACTTGCTTCAACGTATGCACAACCTCAACCAAGTCGCGTTGTGCATTCATCACCGCTTCGATGTCCTTGTAGCTGCGCGGACTTTCGTCAATCACGTCTTCATCTTTGCGGCATTCAACTCCTGCCGTGTCTTTGATGTGATCGTCCAGCGAAATCCGACGCCGCGCTTCGTTGCGCGACATTGCTCTTCCTGCCCCGTGCGAGCAACTGGTGAAGCTTTCTTCATTGCCGAGGCCGCGCACGATGTACGAACGCGCACCCATCGAACCGGGAATGATCCCGTAATCGCCGAGCGCCGCACGCACCGCGCCTTTGCGCGTCACCAGCACTTCTTCGCCGTAATGCGTTTCGCGGGCGACGTAGTTGTGATGGCAATTGACGACTTGCAATTCGGCTTTGAACGGCTTCACTTCGCCGCTGTCCGCGATAGCGTCAATCATTTGCTCCATCATCAGCTTGCGGTTGTACATCGCAAAATCCTGCGCCCAACTGACGGCGTGAACGTAGTCGTCAAAATGCTCCGTGCCTTCTTCAAAGTACGCGAGGTCTTTGTCGGGCAGGTTGGCGATGTGACGACGCATATCGCTTTTCGCCATTTCAATAAAGAACGTGCCGATGCGATTGCCGACGCCGCGTGAGCCGCTGTGCAACATAAACCACACGTTGTCGCTTTCATCGAGGCAGAGTTCTATAAAATGATTTCCGCTGCCAAGCGTGCCGAGATGATTGATCGTGTTGCCGCGATCCAGCTTCGGAAACTTTTCGCAAATTTCCTTGTAGCCGATTTCCAACTGCCGCCACACACCTTGCTGCCGCTTCGGAATATCGCCCCACCCGCCTTTGTCGCGCCGCCCGCCGTGATCGGTACGCCCGTGCGGAATCGCCTGCTCAATCGCCTTACGAATCTTGCGGAGGTTGTCCGGCAGATCATTTGCCGTGAGCGACGTCTGCATTGCAGCGACTCCGCAGCCAATATCAACGCCGACGGCAGCAGGGATGATCGCGCCTTTCGTCGGAATCACGCTGCCTACCGTAGCGCCGATGCCCCAATGCACATCCGGCATCGCGGCGACCCATTTGTAGACAATCGGCAATTGCGAAACGTTCAAGAGCTGTTTCTTCGCGTCATCTTCCAGCTTGACGCCTTTCGTCCACGCTTTGACGGGAACGCCGTTGTTTGTTTCGATGAGGTTGTAAGTTGTATTTGCCATATATATACCTGGTAAAAATTAAAAGGGGATTAGTCCCTCGATTAGCTCTCTTAGTATTTGCGCGGATGCGGGCCTGTTTCCTCGTTCAAAATGATGCACCCATTCATTGAGTCGGCTTTCTGTCTTTTGCTGCACACTTGAAGGCATCCAAGAAAATTCTTTGTCTATAAAAATCTTTATCTCATTGGTCAGAGTATGTGGTTCTTCGGTAACTGCTGCTCTAACTAACGGATCAATAAATTTATTAATATCTTGTACTGTCAAATACCTGCCCAACTCATTTAGCATCTTAATTTGGGTGACAGTTATTTCTTCCTTTAACCGTGAAAGGAGATGCTCTTTTATAATCAAAGCATCTTCATCTGAGAGATAACGTAGATCAGCCGCTCTAAACAGTCCGTCCCCATAAGAACGAACATTAAAACCATCTTCTTCTTTGACGATGGTGACAAATCTTTTCGCAACCGTTGCTTTAACCTCATCAGATACCGTTGTGAAAATGCTTCGGAAACAAGTTTCCAGTGCTTGTAAGAGCGGTTCATTATCCTGAAAGTGTCCTAGAAAAGCGGTGTCCAAGTATTTCTTGGGTAGAACTTCAAGCAATAGCCTTTCCAATTCTACCTGACCAACCCCAGCAATAATGTGTCTAAGAATCGCCACTGCGGATATATCTCGCTCTATCTTTGAAATGATTTGTTCTGCTGTATATCCAAAGATTTTACGACGCACCGTAGAGATTTCCTTTACGACTATTTCTACCAGCGCATGTGCAATTTTTGCTCCCGGCTCATTTACCTTCTCTTTTAACCTTAAAGTGCGGCCAGGGTGTATGAGATTTCTATAGTGCTTCACCACGTTGCATAACTCGGCTGTCTTTTGCGAAATAACTTTTTCTTTTTTGCAGGCAGTAATTAGCTCTGCTAATGCCATTTTTAGTGGGTCGTGAGTTGTTCGCTTTTGATAATCAGAAGTTATTAGCTGGTCAACCAACAACGCCTCAATAACACTTCCAGCAAGAACATGGACAGCTTTCCAGGACCCGGCCGCTATGCATGCGGTAATTTCCTTATAGTCGTCTTCGAGGGCGGCTCTTAGCTCTTTTTGTGTTATGAAGTCAAAGCTTACCATTAATAATCTCCTTATAACTCACTAGCCCTTGTTTGACTGAAATTGCTCGCGGTCGGACTCGAACCGACAACCGTCTTGCGACGTTCGGATAGTTTGGATAACGCGATTCCCTTGCTTGTTTGTCCCCGCCTGACGAATCAGGCCGCTATAGGTTCTGCCTCAACCTCTATCCGTGACCACCCAACCTAATCGTTTTTGGTGCGCCTCTTCCGTTTCGGCTACGCGAGCGTAGTATAACGACGGCTCAAACATTCGATGCAAAAAATCCTCATTGGCTTCGCATCTGGTTCTCCCGGCTGAATTGGCTTACCTGTCCCGAAGGGACGTTGGATATTAGCCGGGGATGGAGCGAGAGCGAGAATCCCCGGAACCGTGAGCGGGAAATTCTCGCCCTGAAAGGGCGTAGGACGCTGGTTTTGTCTGTCGCCCTTTCAGGGCTTGGAAACTTGGGGCGCGCATCCGGGGATTGCGCTGCCGCTTCATCCCCGGCTAATTTCCGCTGTGCCTCCGGCACAAAGACGGGGCAAATCCTGATGACCTTCGCTGCTGAAAAATCACGGCGACAAGGATTTGAGAAACGTTTTTTCTGAGCTACTGCTGTTGCCAGCAGGCGGGAGTCGGACCCGCGACCTTCAGTACATTGACTGACGCTCTTACCATGTAGTTCCTCCAGCATTCGCCGCTGTTTCCTCTTACTCGCTGTCGTAATAATCAATCAGCGATCCATACATCTTCCTCGGTCGTTGGCAACAATCCTTGAAACCAACGAGTTGATCCGCACGGGCATACTTCTTTGCGCGCGATTTGTTGGACCGGTTTGCGTTTGCGCGGTTTGGCGTATTCGTCAGAACCGCTGCCGCGTTTGCGCTTCGGTTTATTGAAAGGACTCTTCGTCAAAAGTAAATTTGGTTGCCATAAGTACCTCCAGCGTGAAGAGGCAACAATTGCTGCCTCGTGGTTGATAAGCTTAGGATTTAGGATTTGGGATATAGGAGATAGAGCGTTTCTCTACATCCTGCATCCTAATTCCTAAATCCCATTCCGGGCTGAGAACACAAATTGTAAAAGAGCGACGGCACGACAAGAAGTGCTGAAAGTTGCTCTACCAGTGAGCCACTGCCCCATAAATTTGAGGGACAGACAAGAGTTGAACTTGAAATGTACTTCCAACTGCATTCGCGCCGGATGAGGATTTAGGAGCTGGGGTTTAGGATATAAGGCATTCCCTACATCCTACGTC
>JAEUQN010000029.1:0-34486 GCA_016789725.1 Blastocatellia bacterium
AAATTCCGACACCGAATTTTGAAGACGGCGTGCGCAACCAACGTGTGCTCGATGCCATTGAACGGTCTGCCAAATCGAAGGCCTGGGAAAAGGTGTAAAAACAGAAAAGGCAGAAAAGGCCAAAGGCGGCGCGCAATCGCCCTTGGCCTTTTCCGCAATTTCAACAACGCATTGAAACTGTGGACTGGTCATCGCGAATCCCAACCGCCTGCCTGATTGCCAGTCCGTTCAGACTCACGCATCACTGCTCAACGCTGGGCTCCTGAGCAATTCCCCACGGAGTTTCTATGGCAGTCATCGTAGAAAAAACCGGCCCGGTCACGACCGTCATCCTCTCGCGCCCGGAAGTGCGCAATGCCGTGGATCGCACGACGGCAGCGGCTCTGGTCGAAGCCTTTCGCGCGTTTGACGCCGACGACACGGCTTCGGTCGCGGTGCTCTATGGCGACCACGGCACGTTTTGCGCGGGCGCAGATTTGAAAGCGATTTCGCAAGGGCAAGGCAATCGCGTCGAACCGGAAGGCGACGGGCCAATGGGGCCTTCGCGGATGCTGCTGAGCAAGCCCGTCATCGCGGCGATTTCCGGCTATGCGGTCGCAGGTGGATTGGAATTGGCGTTGTGGTGCGATTTGCGCGTGGCCGAAGAAGACGTGGTGCTCGGCGTGTTTTGTCGGCGTTGGGGCGTGCCGTTGATTGATGGCGGGACAGTGCGTTTGCCGCGCTTGATTGGCTTGAGTCACGCGCTGGATTTGATCTTGACGGGGCGGCCTGTGGGTGCAGCCGAAGCATTGCAAATGGGTTTGGTCAATCGTGTCGTGCCGAAAGGAACAGCACGAGAAGCTGCCGAACGACTCGCACGCGACATCGCGCAATTTCCTCAAGTTTGCATGCGCAATGATCGCTTGTCAGCGTACGAGCAACTTGATTTGAGTTTTGCTGATGCGATGGCAAATGAATTTCGGCGCGGACTGGACTCATTGCAAGCGGGTTCGCGCGATGGAGCCAAACGATTTGCTGACGGCAGCGGACGGCACGGTTCCTTTACCTAAACGATTTGTGACAATCGTAAAAGAGTCACAACAACAAACGTCCTTACGAACGACTTCACTTACGCTCTGATTCGCACATTAACCTTGCAACGACGCAGAACGACGTTGCATTTTTCCAGGAGACTTTATGGCGATCAAAGATAATCTTGCGCATTGGGACGCCGAAGATTTCGGCACAGAATTACTACAAATCACGCTCGGCGATTTGCTGGATCAGCGCGCGGCGGAAATGCCTGACAAAGAGGCGCTGGTGTACAACTACCCGGAGTTTGGGTTGAACTTGCGGCTGAATTTTCGGGAATACCGCGACACGGTGAATCAATTGGCAAAAGGACTGATGGCGCTTGGCGTGCAGAAGGGCGAGCACGTCGCAGTGTGGGCGACCAATGTGCCGGAGTGGGTTTTCCTGGAATTGGCATTGGCGAAAATCGGCGCGGTGATCGTGACCGTCAATACGAATTACCGGCAGCACGAAATTGAATATGTGCTCAAGCAAGGCGACATCACAACGCTGTTTTTGATTGAGGAATTTCGCGGCAATAACTATCTGCAATCGGTTTACAACGTTGTGCCGGAACTGCAAACCATCAGCGATCCCGTCAACGAGACATTGCAATCCGAAGCATTGCCAAGGCTCAAGCGCGTGGTGTTGATTGGCAACAATCCAAAGCCCGGCGTGCTGCTGTTTTCACAGGTAATGGCACTCGCGGATCAAGTGTCGGATGAAGAATTGGCCGCACGACAAGCAAGCGTCGGTGTTCACGATATTGCGATGATGCAGTACACCAGCGGCACGACAGGCTTTCCGAAAGGCGTGATGCTGACGCATTTCAGCCTCGTCAATCAAGGTCACGTCTCGACAGGCCGTGGGGCGCTCGGCGAACACGAACGCTATGTCACGGCGATGCCATTCTTTCACATCGCGGGCAGTCTGGGTGGCGTGATTTATTCCGTTTATTTGGGCGCAACGTTGATACCGTTAATTTACTTCGATCCGCTCAAGCATTTGCAACTTTTCCACGAAGAAAAAGGCACGTTCACATTTGCGGTGCCGACGATGCTGATTGCCATGCTCAATCATCCGCGCTTTGCCGAATTCGATTTGTCGAGTGTTCGTTCGTCGTTCACGGGCGCAACGCCTGTTCCCGTCGTCGTGATGGAGCAGGTCAAAGAAAAGATGGGGGCGGATTGTTCGATTGTGTTTGGGATGACGGAAACAACTGGCGCGGTCACGCAGAGCTTTCACACGGATGACTTTGGGCTGAAAGCCGCGACTGTAGGTTTGCCGCAACCGCATACAGCGATCAAAATCATCAATCCCGAAACGGGCGAGATCGTGCCGTGTGGTCAATCAGGCGAGCTTTGTTCCAAAGCTTTTTCAAATATGGTCGGCTACTTCAATATGCCTGAAAAAACGGCGGAAACGATTGATGAAGACGGCTGGCTGCATTCGGGGGATTTAGCTGTGATGCGACCGGACGGGTACATCAACATCGTAGGCCGTGTGAAGGATATGATTATTCGCGGTGGCGAGAACGTGTACCCGGCTGAAATCGAAGCCTTTCTGATGCGCCATCCGAAAATCGCCGAAGCCCAAATCATTGGCTTGTCTGACGAACTGATGGGTGAGGAAGTATGTGCGATGATCCGCCGCGCAGATGACAGTTTAACCGAAGAAGAATTGATTGCGCATTGCCGCGAAAATATGGCCCGCCACAAGTTGCCGAAATACATTCGCTTCGTCGCGGCATTTCCATTGACGGCCAGCGGCAAGGTACAAAAGTTTGTGATGCGCGATCAGATGATTCAGGAGCTGGGATTGGGAAATGTGGCAAAGCTGAAAACAGCGTAACGGCAACCATCAGGATTGCATAGCTTCAAGGGGCGTTCCTTCAACCCAGGCTTCGCCGTCGGCAAAAATTTCTTTTTTCCAAATCGGAACGGTTTGCTTCACACGATCAATTGCGTAGTGGCAGGCCTCAAAGGCGACGCGGCGATGTGGCGAGGTGATAACGATAGCAATGCTGGATTCAGTGATTTGGAGTTCGCCAAAACGATGGATCATTCCGATGTGCAGGACATCAGGCCAACGCGTACGAATCTCCTCGCCAACCTTGCGCATCTCTTTGACGGCCATTGGTTCATAGGCTTCGTACTGCAACGTCAAAACACGGCGGCCTTTGGTCTGTTCACGAACAACGCCATCAAACGTCACAATGGCCCCTGCCGCACCGGTGAGCAATCGGGCTTCGAGAGCGGCTTTGTTAATCGGGTCACGTGTGACTTCAAAAATATCTTCAGCCATAAAATGATTTTATTTGCGGGAATTGGCGCGGGATTTAGGCAGCCGGGGTTTCGTTTTCGGATTGGCCGACACATAGCGTTTGCGAACGAAGCTCACCTGCCCGCTCGGAATAATTTCCAACGCACCATCACAACTGGCGTCCTTACCAGATTTGTCAGCAGCCAAGGCTGGTGAAGATGTTGATGGCGTCCCTGAATTTTGTTGTGCTATCGCCAGCGAGGCAAACGAAAACAAGAACCAAACGATGAGGAAGAAACGAAGAGTGTGCGTATTCATAGGCATTCTTTTTTACTGCAAAAAAATCCAGGGCAAGGGAATTCTAACGAAATCATTGAGTTCCGGCAATCGGCTTCTCATTTCATTTTGATGAAGCGAAATCTTTGCCGTGACGCGCTTGTATTGATGAAAGTGCTTCCCTATAATCCGCCTCAGTTGTTGCCCGATAACTCAACAACCATCCGAAACACCGATGAACGTCAACCTCGCCAATTTACAACCTGTCCCCTGCGCTTATTGCCGAGATACAGGGTGGGAATTTATTGAAGGAAAAGGTGCCAAGCCCTGCCGCTGTAAATCCACTGATCGCCGGACTCAACTCATGGAATCAGCGCGGATTCCCAAACGCTATGATGGGTGCTCTTTCGATACCTATCACCCCCAGGGCAAACCCAACTCACTGAACTTTCACGCCCAGGCGTCAGCATTGATTGCGGCCAAGCATTTAGTAGATGAATATCCAAATCTGGAAATCGGGGTGCTGTTCATTGGTCCCTGCGGTGTCGGCAAGACCCATCTCGCCACAGCCATTATCGCCTCGCTGATTCATCGTAAAGGTGTCCCCTGTTTGTTTTATGATTTCCGTGACCTGCTCAAGGAAATCCAAGATAGCTACAATCCTATCTCTCAAAACTCTGAACTCCGCGTACTTGCTCCGGTATATGAAGCCGAGGTCTTGGTGCTGGATGAATTAGGAGCCTCAAAGCCAACTGACTGGGTCCGCGACACCATGACGCAAATTATCAACAAGCGTTATAACGAAAAAAAGATCACCATCTTCACGACCAACTACCTGGATGAAGTGACCAGTCCAAGTGAGGAAACGCTCACCGACCGAGTTGGCATGCGCTTACGCTCCCGCCTGCACGAAATGTGCAAAGTCATCAAAATTACAGGTGATGACTATCGCCTGAAAATCAATAACAATCGTGGTCGCAAGTTTTAAATCCCGGATGCAAAAAATCCCACGATGCAGGATGGCTACATCGTGGGAATCAAGCAGGAGAAGGAGGGAGGTAACTTGTGAACAAATGCCAGAAAACGAGTTAATAATGCGTCATCGTTGGGCCAGCCGTAATAATTTCGGACTCAGCCTTTTTTTGTACCGAGGGAACCAAGCTGGGTTGTCGGCGAACAGGTACTCCATTTTTCAAGCGAGCGTAATGGGCAGATATTTTCCGCACATAATCCTGCGTCTCACGGTACGGCGGAATTTGATTTCCGTATCGGGCGACTGCGTTTTCTCCGGCGTTGTAACCTGCCAGGGCCAACTCAATATCGCCGTTGAAAGTATTCAGTAAAAATCTTAAATAACGTGCGCCGCCCTCAATGTTTTGGGCCGGATCGAAAATATCGCGGACCCCGAATCGAGCAGCGGTGGCGGGCATTAATTGCATTAATCCGCGTGCGCCTTTGTACGAGATTGCTTGCGGATTGAAGCTTGATTCTTGCCGCATCACAGCGAGGATCAAATGATGATCTATCCCGTTTCGCGTCGCCGCCGCCACAATCAAATCATCCAGTTGCGATTTGCCAGTGCTCAAGCCAGCCGTCACAGGCCCAACAGAACGCTGAACTTCTTCAGGGCTGAAGCTGAATTGTGGTCGTTGAGAAGGAACCATCTCGTCTACACCAATTGCAGCCACATTACTCTTGGAAGCGGCAGAAAACTTCTCCAGATTCCCTTCACTGCCCGTTATAGGCTTAGCTTCCAATGCGTTCCTCGACCGTTTTACAGGATTGACAATCCGGCTACGCTTCGCTGGAAGATCAGTAACTTGAGGGACAAAATCCTGTGAACTTAACAGGTCTGTAGTAGTGAGGGAAACGACGTTTTTACCTGTTGCAGTGATTCCGCTTTGCTCAGAAAATTGTTCAGGCACTTGCGCCTGAACCTGGGCCGGAAAATTGAGCAAATGGAAAGAAACAATCAGCGCCACGATTACGAAAATGCGGGTCAAATGTACTACCTCCTACCGCGTTACTTGAAATCTGTGGGCCGAAATGCGCGGGCATTATATTTAACGATCTTCAACCCGTCAAGAATTGTTTGCCTACGGCGACCAACACAGTTCATGTCTTGAAAGCGCAAGGACTTGTGATAAGCTATGCGCCTCCCCCTACATGTGGTTCTTTCAGGCCTTTTGGGAGGTCAATTTTGACTATGCAAACTATGTTATCTCGAATCATTACCGCTACGCTTCTGTTTTCACTCACGACCATTTTGGTTTCTGCCGACACCATCAAATTAAAAAACGGTAGTGTGATTAAAGGGAAAGTTACGACATACAATGATCGAGAGTTTACCGTCTATCTCGATATAGGAACGTCATCGAAACGTAGTACCTCCCGATTGGTCTTAGCAGTTGAGGATGTGGAAAGCATTCAGTTCGATGGCAATGATGCAACAAGTGCCACACTGTCCAATCCTATTGAGAATCGAGAACCCCTTGCCAAAGAACCCGCCAAATCTGCGCCAACCAATCCGACCTTCTCCAATACTCCACCACCAAGCCAACCCACAGCCACACAAGCTGACGCGCCGCTGACAGACAAAACCATTTCAGTGGTCGCCGCCGCAGATTGGACGAGTACTGAAATTCGCGTCAAGAAAGGTCAACGGGTTTCGATAAGTGCTTCAGGTCAAATTGATTTGGGAACAGGCCGCCGCACAGGCCCGGAGGGAACAACCATTCCTGATCCCAAAAAACTTATTGCGAATAGCCCAACGGGTGCGCTCATCGCGGTGATTGGCGATGACAATGATGATTTTATCTCGGTTGGGCCACAATCAAGTTTTATTGCGGAACGAGAAGGGATTTTGTTTTTGAGTGTTAATGAAACGAATCTGCGGGATAACTCTGGCTCATTTGTAGCGAGAGTCCGAGTGTTCACCAAGTGATTTAGCCTGTATATGGAGCGCTGCGCCTTATTCGTATCGTAAGGCTTCAATGGGATCAAGCCGCGCGGCTTTCCAGGCGGGCCACAAGCCAAACACCAAGCCAATTCCAACGCTTGAGATCAACCCAAGTGCTGGCGCCCATAGCGGAACATAAGATGGGACAACCAGCTTAATCAATAAAGTTGTTGCCCAGCCAATAATCAGGCCAATCAAACCGCCCATTCCTGTTAAAGTCATCGCTTCGATCAGGAACTGCCACATAATGTCGCGGCGGCGACCGCCAATGGCTTTTCGAATGCCAATTTCCCGCGTTCGCTCGGTCACACTAACCAGCATAATATTCATCACTCCAATCCCACCCACCATCAACCCAACGGAGGAAATGGCAACCATCGCAATGGCAATAGCAAACGTAATAGAGCGAAACGTCTCAATGATTGAATCTGCGGTCGAAATACCAAAATTATTGGGCGCGCCGAAAGGAACTTGTCGTCGCACGCGCAGTAAATCGGTGACTTGGTCCAGACCCGTTCTCAACATCCCTTGTTTAGCCACCGCCATAATAAATAAGTCTTCTGCACGAGGCTTCAGCTTATGGGCAATCTCATAGGGCATAAAGATGACGTTATTTTGATCGTTACTGCCGTCGCCCCCTCCGAACAATTGTTCACGTTTTTCGAGTACGCCCACAATGCGAAAGTCAGTGCCGCCAATCTCAATGGTGCGATCTACAGGAGACGCAAAGGGAAAATAATTTTCAGCGACGCTCGCCCCAATGACGCAAACTTCTTCTCGGCGGGTGTTCTCTTCGCTCGTAAAAAAACGGCCCGCCTGAATCACCCAAACACCTGTTTGTTCGTAGTCTGCGGTCGTCCCTTGCAAAACAACTGCGCTAGATTCTTTGCCACCTCCCTTAACCGCAATCTTGCGCCCAAAATAATCATTCGTGATATTCAGGATGGGGACAGCCAACTGAATCGCTGGGAGTTGCGACAGCGCCATTGCATCGTCATAGGTCAGGTTCTTGCGCATGCGCTCTTCCCGCGAAGGGCGCCCCATTCTAATTCCTGGCTCAAATTTGTAGAGAAAAATTGAGTTGGTTCCGAACGATTCAATTTGGCTGGTGACAGCGTAATCAATGCCACTAATAATCGAGGCAATCGCCATCACGGTCCACACGCCAATGACGACACCAATGACAGTTAAAAATGAGCGAAGACGATTCGACCATAAGGTATCCATCGCCATTTTAAGATTCTCAAAGATGTCATTGCGCATAACTTTCATAGCATCCTCAATCGGCGCGCAAGGCTTCAATGGGGTCGAGCGTCGCCGCTTTACGGGCTGGCAAAACGCCCGACAAAACGCCAATCAAACCTGAAACACCGACAGCGGTGATCACTGCCGCTATCGAAAGATAAGTCTGGAAAAATACTGCTGTGACGATTTGCCCAACGCCCCAAGCCAGCAAGACCCCCACCGAGCCGCCAATCGCGGATAACACTACCGCTTCAATCAGGAACTGTTTGAGAATATCCGTTCGTCGCGCCCCCAACGCTTTTCGGATACCGATTTCTTTGGTGCGCTCTGTTACGCTGACCAACATGATGTTCATAATCACGATGCCCCCAACGACCAGAGCAATCGCAGGGACGGCTATTGCTACAATAAAAATCGGCCCCAAAACACGATCCCGGAAACCAAGTACGGCGTCTGGTGTTCCAATCCCAAAATTGTCTTTCTCGCCTTCTTTTAACTGTCGTCGTGACCGCATTAAATAGCGCGCTTCTTCGACAGCATCATTGAATTGGCTATCACTAACCGCCGTGCCGACCATATACATATTTCGCTGGCGTACAGGAGGTCCGTAATTTTTGATGTAGGTTCTCAGCGGAATGGTGGCGTAGTTATCCTGAGGCATTCCAAAGACAGTTCCCTTAGCTACCCCTACGCCAACGACACGATACGGCAAGCCACGAATTGTGACCTCCTGCCCAATGGCAGAAGTCAGAGGGAAGAGCTTAGTAGCCACATCAGCGCCGAGGTAAACCACATTTAAGGCTGATTCAGATTCCGGCTCAGTAAAGTAACGTCCCTCTGCAATATCCAGATTTTCGATGTCTACACAATTCGGAGTCGCACCGTCCACGTTGACGCTCTCGACCATTTCCCCTCCGCGCTTGATATTGGAAGGTGTTCCCTGTGCTTTGGCCCCCAATTTATCAATCAATTTTGCACGTGAGCGAATGTAGTCATAGTCATCGAATGTGAGTTCTTTGTTGCGCCGCTGTGCGGTAGTAATCGCATCGGTATTCTTAAAATCCTCGAAGCTGAAACGACGAACGCTGAAAGTCTTTGCGCCGATGCCTGCGATTTTCTCTTCTACATAACGGTTGAAGCCCTGGATTAATGACACCACAATCACGACGGCGGTCACACCGATAATCATTCCCAGCAGGGTCAACGCTGAACGCAGCTTGTGGGCCCAAATCGCATCCAAAGCAAGTTTGAGGGTTTCTTTAAATTGCATATAGCCAGGGACGCCAGGAAAGGAGGTTCTGTTTCTGAAATTTAGAATTGAATCTGATTCTACAGCTTACATCGTTGCGCGAATCGCTCCGCCATCAACCGGCAATGAAACTCCCGTGATGAAACTCGCGCGCTCCGAAGCCAGGTAAGCAACCGTATCTCCGATCTCTTTTGGTTGCCCAAACCGACGCAGGGGGATGTCGGCAGCAGCTTTCTGATAATACTCTTCGAGGCTGATTCCCTGCTCTTGGTGGCGAATTTCTGCAAGATGAGTCAAGCGGTCCGTTAAGCAGTACCCCATCAACACGGCATTCACGGTGATATTGTCTGGGCCAAGCTGATTCGCCATCGTTTTCGTCAGTCCTGATAATCCGGCCCGTAACGTGCTGGAGATCGTAAGTTCATCCTGCGGCTGCTTGGCAACGATTGACGTCAGGTGAATCAATCGTCCCCATTTTCGATCCTGCATCCCAGGAATGACCATCCGCGACATCCGCACAACATTCATCAAAGTAGATTCAACGCCGGAGTTCCATTGCTCATCCGTCAGCGCCATAAACCGCGCGACCGGCGGACCGCCTGTATTCGTGACCAAAATGTCTACGTGGCTGAATCGTTCTAACGTGCGGATATGCCAATGCGCCAAATCAGCCGGGTTAGAAACGTCGGCAGGGACAGCCATCACCTCGCCGACCATAGAGATTTCCGCGAGGGCTTGATCCAATTCGGCTAGATTGCGCGCACAGATCGAGACTTTACAGCCTTCCGCCGCCAGCGCCGCAGCACAAGCTTTGCCAATGCCTTTGCTGGCGGCGGCGATCATAGCAACACGATTTTTCAATCCCAGGTTCATTTGATGGGCGAGTAATCTGTCGCATCCATGTACACGGATTCGAGTTTGCTGACAATTTTGCCATTCGCCTCGGAAGCCTTTGCCACTTCTTTCCATTCAGGGTCATTGCGGAAAGCATCCCAAGACTTCTTGGCCGCGTCACGACTCTCGTGCGAGATAATGTAGATCAGCGTGTTTTGCGAAGCGGGCGCGTCCTGTGGAACCCAATAGCCCACATTTTTCATCCCATGTTTTTCAAAAAGTTTCGTCGTGTGATTCCGAAAACGCGCCTGTAAATCCGGCAGTTTTCCTTCATTGGTGTAATAGGTGCGCATTTCATAGACCCGATTTTTAGCGGCGGCAGATGCAGCTTCACTCGGAGTTCCGCGACCAAGCCAAAAGCCGAGTGCAGTTCCTAATCCAACCAGGCCAATAGCCCAAAGTGTTTTCTTCATCGTTTGCTCCTTCTTGATTGAGAATCAATGTTTGTAAGGGTTGTTGAGGCGTTCGTAAATTTCGAGGCGTTTGTTGATGACCATTGATTGCGTGGTTTCAGCAAAGATTTTGAAATGTGCTGAGGCGCGGTGCGCTCCAAACGCCGCTTCGTCATCGTAGACTTCATAGAGAAAGCATTGGGTCCCGTCTGCATTAAAGCAAACATCGAATTGGTGACACCCTGGCTCTGTTTGCTCACTCGCCGCAGCGTTTTTCAGGACGGCATCTTTAAAGCCTTCGGTCGTTTCCGGGTGAAGTTCAAATTGAACAGCAACAATGTACATCATGCCCTCTTTGTTTTGGTAATGAGCGGATAACTTTCCGCCTGAGTTGTGAGATATGATAGCGTAGCAAAGTGAAAAAGAGCCGTGCGTCCTGAATAACACCCGGCTCTTTCTTGGATCAATCGCTGGTTGCCCTAAAAAGTCTTGGACAACGACAGCGAAGATTATTGCCTGTTAGGCAGCAGGTAAGACTAACTCCTGCCCGACTTGAATCCGGTCAGGGTCAGATAATTTATCCGTGTTGGCGTTGAAGATTTGATGATACGCATTGGCATCACCATACACACGCTTAGCAATCTTTGAGAGAGTGTCGCCAGATTGAACGGTGTACTTTCCGGCTCCAACGTTGATGTCCGGCCAAATGTCATCAAAAGCGGGATTGATACGTTTGACTTCATCCCAGATGGCATTTTTGGCGCTTTCGGATGCAACGAGGCCACTCAGGTACAGTTTTTCTTCTTGAATATGGATATGATGAACGTCCATCCCCACTTCGGCTGCCGTGTCAATGACGGCGCTATACTTCGATTTCAGTGCTTCTAAATCTGCCATGTTCTTAATCCTCCTCAATCAACCAGCCTACCAGGCCGGCAGTGAATTTCATTGTATTGTCAATGGAGTGTAGCCCTGGCCACAGCCCAAACGATTGCTGTTATTGCTGCGCCTTTCACTGGATGTGTGAATGCGGCGAGTCTACACAAGCTCTGCGGAGAAGGCAAATGGTGACCAGGGATTTAAGTGAAGACAAGGAAGAGGGAGGAACAAAAGAAATGGGGAGCAAATGATCCACATAGCGTCACTTGCTCCCCCTGTTTTCTGGTCTCTGCGCTTAATTATAGGTTCGTTGCCACGTGTTCGATTCGGTTCGGACTTCACTGGTGCTTGTCATAACTGTCCGCGCGTTGGAGGTTGCGACTGTATTTGACAATCGCGTTACCGGAAAAAATGGCGGAGCGAGTGTTCCATTCGCAAAGCGCGGATCAAAGAAGCGGTTCACTTTTTGTCCTTTGTCGTTGGTATTGGGAAGCCCTCTGGACACGGTGCGACTGCCACGCAAGGTAATCACTGTCGAGCTATTACACGCATTACAGTCACTGCCCCACCCCCCTGTGAGAGTGCTGGAATTAGCGTTCAAAGCAGCCTCATTAAAAGCTACCATGGCGACATCAACGGTCATGTTGGCGTTAGTTCCCGTATATGAGGAATTTGGCGTCCACATGATTTTCCCGGTGTTGGTGAACATCCCAAAGACATTCTTAGGGGTGTATCCATTGGAATATGTCACTGACGTGCCATCCAGGTTTACGGTTGGTTCTTCATACGTGATGCTACCTGTCACAGTGATGTCTCCAGTCGAGACCAGTGTTAAGGCAGTATCTTTGGCAATGGCGGCGGCAACAGTACCACTGGAAGCAGCAGGACCATGAAGATTGCTGACGGAACCATCTACATACAGTGCAGCCGCCGGCTTATGCTCAGTGACAACAGGATTGGTTTTATCCTGAGGAACCCCCTGAAAAGTAGTCGTACTTGTACCATTTGTGATGACCGTTGTACCAGCAGTGGTTGACGTGGGAGGGGTGATCGTCACAGTCGTTGTGGTAGACCCTTGCTTGATTTTATAAACCTGCGCCCCACTGGTTCCCCGCAATAATGTCATTTCATCCACATTCCCTTTGACGTAGATACCTCCGCCATTGAGGGTCGGAGTACCAGCCACATCCGTTGCTGGCAAATACACGCCCGTATTGATTGATTCACTGGCCCCAGAACCAGATGTTGGAGGTGCTGAGTTATTTGCGCCGCGTAATAAAACTTTCATTTGCGCAACCGTTGGGTCTGGGGGAACTGTCGGATTATTAGGATCAGGTGGAGGAAAATTCACATCCGGTCGTCCCGTAGAATTTAAAACGGCAAGTTTTTGCGCGTAGACGTTTGTGGGTAGAGGAAGCGATGACACCGTAGTGTAGGAACTTTGGAATGTCAGCCCGCTCCTTGGCGTTGAGTTAGGCGACACAGAACTCACATTATAGGCAGTGCTATTATGATCGTATGTGCTATTGACCTGCGTAACTTCTCCCTGAAATGTCACCGGATTAGAGGATGAATACCGAAAACGATCATTGGTATGGACTTTGCCCTGAAACACACCAGGTGCCCACACTGAAGTTTGCGTAAAGCGATTCAGAAATGTACCGTATTGACTAAAGGACCGCTCGAATGCGCCCGTGCTATTGGGCTTTTCGACAGTGACGTTCAAGGCCACATTAATGATTCCCGTCTCAATAGCTCTGGCAATAGCGCGATTTGGGTTGCCTTCGGTGATGGCATTATTGCCAATAGAAGTGATCGTATACCGATACCTTCCCGTAACAGAAGCGGTGACACTGGGGATGTCTTCGACAACGTCTACGTTGAAAATGTTGCGTGTCACTCGCTGCACATCTATCGCGCTGGTATCGGAGATAGATTCCAATGCAAGTTGAATATCCACATCAAAGCCCGCGTTTGAGAGAGAGCCCGCGCGCGTTGACATCGCAGCCTTAGCCTCCGCAATCGGCCCGCCACTTTGGGCCAACAACGAACTGGATTGCAAGATCGTCCCCATTTGTGCGCGATCATACGTCGTCAAAGTAAACGTGCCGGAGGTTCTTGAGCTATAGGTCGGATTGGTTTGAATAGCAACTGCCGCCGTCTGAATCGCGGTGTTCAGCGAATTGCGCAACGTCATCCGCGCTATTCCCAAGCCAGCATCTGCCGCATAGAAGGCCTGCTCGTTGCGACGGAACCCACCACTAAGAGCGGCCTCTCCGGTGGAGTTCATCAAAACTGCGACGCCTAGCCCCGTACACAACATCAGGCACATCATCGCCATGATTAAAGCCATTCCCTGTTCTGAAGAATTTTTTTTACGGTTTTTGCTCAGGCGCTTTTTCATATTCATCCTCACGTAATAGCTGAACTTTATGGATGGAAATCCGCTGCTCTTACCGATTCGGCGCAAAGCCGGGGAGAACCAAATTACGAGGGGTGACTTCTAAGGTCTGCGCAATCGAACGCTGACCTTGTTTATCGCCATCCCCGGACATTTGCGTTCGCCCAAAGATCGTGATTTCAACCGCCCGAATCAATGCCCGATTGTTGGTGGCCGATTGGGCAACTTCTGAAACCCAGCTTGAGCTATATGTATTGGTCGCGCTATCAAAGGTTTCGAGTTGATAGCGTATCTGCAAATTAAAAATTCCACGCGCGACGGAAACCCATCCCGAACGATTTCGATTCCGACGCAACTCCATCGTTGTAGTGTCTACGGTGTACTCAATCACTTCGTCGAGGGGAACCACACGTAAACTCGATGAAGAAGGAAAGGACATGGTGTGATCCCAGAATGTCGTATCCGAGTTCAAGGAAAAGGCACTTGGCGTCAATTGTCGTCCGACGGTAATACCGCCACTTGTAAGATCTACGATAGCGCTGCCACTGGCTAGGTTAAAAACGGAAAACTCGGCGTAATCAGAGATATTGGTTGCCTGCGTTTGTGGTTGAGCCACGGAGTAAAGCACATAATTGCCGGGAGCAAAGGCAGTCGTGGGAATATCAGTATAAATGGTTGAAGAACTGCTAGTAGGCGCTGGATAAGAAGTACTCGCCTTAACTGTAACGGGGCTGACATTTGAATTCCCATAAAGGAGCAGAATCGAATCGGTGGGGTTCAAGCTGGGATTCGTATTGGTGCCACCGCCGTCCTTGCTGGCAATAGGACCTAGAAACATTGGGATTCCAGCTCCAGCCGCCTGAATGTCGCGCGCCATCAAATCCAACGCCGCGCGGAAATTTTGATTCAGGTCGGTTCTTGCGCCATCTACAACAAACGTATCCTGCGCTTTTTTAAAGAAATAAAATAGCGTTCCAGTGAGTCCAACTGTTATGGACATGGCGACCAGCATTTCCAGAATGCTGAACCCCCGTTCATTTGTTTTTTTTCTCATAACATCCTCGCCTGTTAACTCTAGTGCGTGTTAATTGTAAGGCGTCCGTATGGTACTGAGTTGCGCTGATTCCGGGGTAACAGTTGAGGCTTGCCCAGTCCCCCGCGACAAGGCATTTCCCTGCATCCCCGCCTGGGTCGCCTCCGCACGAACCGTTATACGCCTCAAACCCGGTAGTGATGGAACCTGCTGATTTGTAACGGGGTCAAGCACCGTCACGCTATCGCTCTCCACTTTCCAGGTGACGACATAGCTCACCGACTGCCCATCAAAAAATGGTGTATTGCTCAATCGCATTGTTCCCTTTTGCCCATTGCGGTCAAAATCCACATAGCAATTGACATAGTACCCCTCAACCTTATTTGCATTCCCCAAAGCCCCTCCATACCCTAAAGGAGCAGGTTCTTCTGGGGATGGCAAAGTCATTGCCAGCAATTTCTCCATTTGGCGCTTTGCCAGTGTCGCGGCAATTGTGGTTTGCGTGGAGCTTTTGTTATAGACCATTGACAGGACGAACAATTGCATAATTGCCATCAAGCCAACCGTCATAATCATTGTGGCGGCTGCCGTTTCCAGTAACGTGAAGCCGCCTTCCATTTGAGAGATCTGAGCTTTTTGTTTCTCGTGTCTCATATTCGTTCTCTGAGTAAAATATGCCCGGCGTTGATGCAGGTAGCCCAGGAAAACTTTGGCATTTATCTATTCGGATTGTTGGAATTATCGCTTCCCCCGCCACCGTCATTTCCCGCCGCATCTTTCCAGTTGTCATCCCCATTCTTCCGCCACAAATTGGTACTACCAGCGCTGGTCAGCGTAATTGCAACTTTTTCACCGTTCGAGTTCACCAGATATAGCCAGTTAACGGCTCCAGGCTGGACATTGGGCATCCCGCGTGAATTAAACGTAGCCTCATATTTGTTATCCGATGAACGCTGTGGAAACGACACCATTGTCTTCTCATTCGTTTGTTGCCCGGTGACACCGCTCTCAACAGCCGTCTTAATGACGGTTGGAAGATCCGTGCTACTTGACTGCGTTTCGAAGGTGATGCCAGCAGGTAAGAAAGTGGTCCGGCCATTGATGGTGATCGTCCTGGCTACTGGATCAATCAAAACTGTTTGATTTGCGTTATTACGCAAGGCCTCAAATTTAGCAGATTGAAACACCTGGGAAACCTGTTGGGCGGCAGAGTTCAATTGATAGCTTCGATTGGCCTTGATAATGCTTGGCGTTGCAATCGCAGCACCAATAGCAATAATGCCGGCTGTTGTAACCATCTCAAATGCGGTAAATCCTTGCTCGTTTTTCATATCTCATTTGCCTTTCGGTAATGTCAAACATCTCCTTAAGGAGTACAGGTCTTCTAGCTCTATAAAGCTATTGAAAACTATTTAACAAACCATGTTTCCAAAACTCTAACAAAAGTATGATGACAGGACAGATTAGCGATCAGCGCTGCCATTCCAACCTTTCACCTGTCAGAGGAAAATTACGCCACACGAGTGTTCTGATTTGAGAGTTGACAACTAACTCGTTTATTTTCAGTCTGGAAAGTTAATGGCATTTGACTTGCACTTAATGCCAACGCGACCAAGGGAGGAGTGTTTTTCTGGCATGCCATATAAACGAATTTCGATCATTTATAACCCCAGAGCAGGAGGGTTGCCTGGCAATTCCGACAAAATTTCAAACCTTAAAAAGGCGTTGCAGACCCAAGGGTTTGTTATTTCTGATGAGCAGGTCAAAGCCACAACGACCAGCGGCGATGCAACCCGCCTGGCACGTCAGGCGGTCGAATCCCAAGTTGATGTTTTGATCGTTTGTGGCGGCGATGGGACTCTCAACGAAGCCTCACAGGCTTTGATTGGCACAGACACTGCTTTAGCAATTCTTCCTCTTGGAACAGCGAACGTACTGGCTAAAGAACTGGCAGTGCCTCGCAACCCGAAAGAGTTGGCCAAGCTGATCGCATCGGGGCAACCGCGCGAAATCAGCGTCGGGAGAGCCAGCAAACCGGATCAGAGTTGGAGCCGATATTTCCTGTTGATGGCAGGGATCGGCCTGGATGCCACCATCATCGAAACGGTCAATCCAGAACTTAAAAAGCAATGGGGACTTGGATCATATGTGGCGGCGGGGTTGAAAACATTGGCCGAATGGCCGCTTCATCCATTTTCGTTGAGCTTCAATGGGCAAAAACACGAAGCGACGTTTGCGATTGTCGCCAACGCTGCAAACTATGCGGCGTGGTTCACCATTGCTCCGACATCACGGATGGAGAGCAATCATCTGGATGTTTGTGTGTTCAATTCTCGCAGTCGCCTGGTCTATCTTACCTACGCATTTCTAAGCCTGTTCGGAGCGCACACGCGAAGTCCGCAAGTTATTTACGAACCAGTGGCAGAACTATATGCCAATACCTCTAACCTGACGCCCGTGCAATTGGATGGTGAGTTAGTTGGGCATTTGCCGATGCACTTTGAATGCGTGCCACATGCCCTGCGAATTGTGGCCTGAAAAGTTGCCACGAATTTCGAGAATCATCACAAAGAGAGAAAGTTGAATGCGATATATAACCAAAACCGCCGTCTCGCTGGCCTTGATCTTATCGCTGTTTTGCGCCATCCAGGCACAACCGGCGTCAACACCAACGCCTCAATCCAGCGCCGAGCCACCGCAGGAGCTAATTGAACTGCGCCGCACTGGCTATGCGGCCAATTACAATCTTGATTACGCAACCGCGCGCGCAAAATTTGAAGAAATTCGCAAACGATGGCCCCAGCATCCAGCGGGCGATTTGTATGTCGCCAACATCATCTGGCTCGAACATTTGTACAAGCTGCGACGATTGCAAACGGGGTTGTACCAGAACGAAAGTTTTTACGCGGGGTTTGAAGGCTCCAAGGAAGAGGGCGAAACCGGTGACTCGGTCGAAACCAAAGTAGACAAGGAATTTCGCGCCTTGATGGCTTCGGCCAAAACCAAAGCTCTCACGCTCGTCAATGCCAATCGCAATGATCCACACGCGAAGTATTATCTTGGGGCGGTGTACAGTGTCCTGGCGGCGTATGAAGCCTCGACCGCGCGCAAGTTCTGGTCTGCCTTGCGAAACGGATCAAAGGGCATTGACGCGCATCAACAAGTATTGAAGCTCAAGCCTGATTATTACGACGCGTATTTGTCGGTGGGGTTATACGACTATGTCATTGGCAACCTTCCCTTCCCGGTCAAAGCATTGATTGCGATGGGCGGCGTACGAGGCAACAAAGAACGTGGCATCCGACAACTCAATTCGATCATTGAACATAATGCCGAAAACGCGGACGATGCGCGGGTAATGCTAATTGGCATTTATCAAAACGAAAACAAACCCGAAGCGGCACTGGCTATTCTGAAAGACTTCACATCGCGGTATCCCAACAATTTTCTTTTCCGCCTTGAACTCGCCTCGGCCTTGTCACAACAAAATCGCAAAGACGAAGCCTTCGCCGCTTTTGAATCGCTTATCAAGGAAGCCGGAACCAATTCGCCTGCCGCAAAATCAATGGATTTGATTCGCTACCAATACGCAGAATCGCTCGCCAAACAACAATCATTTGACAAAGCCGCCGAGCAATTCCTTGCCGCTTCCAAAGAACCAAATGCCGAAGCGGGGTTGGCGACTATGGCCTTGCTGCGCGCGGGCCAAATCTATGACTTAGCCAGCAAACGTGACGAGGCGGTTGCACAATATAAAGTCGTGTCAACACGCCCAAACGTTTACGATTCGCGCGATCAGGCCCAGAAAGGATTAAAGCAACCCTATAAAAAGGCTGATTGATAATGGGCTTTGAGGTTTGGGATTCTGGCCGAATTTTATGCTACGATACAATCGTGACAACGGATGATTCAGCAATCAATTGAACAAGGAGACCATTTGGTATGAATCAAGTAGCATATTCGCAATCGGCAATGTATGCGGATGAATCGGCGCGCGCGGCATTTATCCGGCGCACGTATTTGCATTTGGCGGGAGCGGTGCTGGCTTTTGTTGTTCTGACAGGCATCATTCTGCAAACCCCAATCGCACCAGCAATGGTCGGCCTCATGACGGGTGGATATGGTTGGCTCGTCGTGATGGGGCTGTTTCTTGGCGTGTCTTTTCTGGCAGATCGTTGGGCACGGTCAGAGACCTCACCACAAATGCAGTACGTTGGATTGGGTCTCTTCGTCGTCGCAGAATCCATCGTCTTTTTGCCGCTGTTGTTTATCGCCTCGCACTATGCCTCCGGCAATGTAATTCCAACCGCTGCGGCGATCACGGGCTTTTTATTTCTGGGGCTGACGGCTGTAGTGTTCTTCACCCGCAAAGATTTTTCGTGGATACGAAGCATTCTGACGATTGGCGGATTTATTGCGATGGGATTCATCGTCGCCAGTATCATTTTCGGCTTTAGTCTGGGATTGTTATTCTCGGTGGTAATGGTGGCGTATGCTGCCGGAGCCATTTTGTATGACACGTCGAACATCCTGCATCACTATCGGACCGATCAACACGTCGCGGCATCTTTAGCGTTGTTCGCTTCTGTGGCGCTACTGTTCTGGTATGTGCTGCGCATCGTCATGGGATCGTCCGACGACTAATATTCGGCGCTTCAGTCTAACTGACAAATGAAGGCAAGAGCGCAGGTTATGCCTGTGCTTTTGCCTTTCGTTTCTTCGTGCAACCAATGGTATAGTGCGCCGCGCGGGTTCAGCCCCCGCACATTATTCTTTCGCAGTTACGAACAAATTTATGATTGGAGACAACATCAAACTCCTGCTGCAACTTTATACGCGCCCGGTCTCAGCCATGAGCGACATCATTGATCGTGGGAGTTGGTTATTCGGGGCGGCAGTGGTAACCGCGACCGCGATTTTATTGGCGTTCACCGTCACGAACCGGATTTACACCACGTATGAAGCCGTGCCGATGCGATTGCCAAACTTGCGTCTTCCGCAGGCACAACCTATCTCGTATCAAATCCCCGTCCAAAATGAATTGCCGCCAGATGAAGAAGCCGAGGAATACTATTCGCGCTTGCCCCAAAGCTTGCCGCTCCCGCTCGTTGGCAATTGGGGCTGGTGGTTTGTTTCGTTCAAACCAATAAGCCAGTTCGTGATCGCGCTATCCTTAGCCGTGCTCTACCTTCCCGCGCTAATTTTACTATTGGTAATGATTGAACGGACAAGTAGTTTTTCGGTCGCCATCCGCCGTGACTATGGCTCGTTATTGTCGTGTACGTTGATGGCGTGGGCGGCCTCTCATTTGCCATTCGCCTTACTCGGTTTTGCAGTCGAGCCGTTACAATTGGGCGCAAATGGAGCCTTGGGGCTATGGTTACTCGGTAATTTGTATTTTGGGTTTCTGATGATTTGCGCGGCGCAAACGGTTGGTGGGGCGAGCCTGAGGAATGCGGTCATTGCCGTTAGCCTTGCCTGGCTTGTTTTGCGCCTTGATTCGTGGATGTTTTCCATTCTCACGTTTTCCCCGTTCCTGACGCTGATTTGGTTAGTGCCGTTGGCTCTCGGCGCTTTCGCAGGAATGCGAGCCGCGCATATCCAACGCCAGAGCTTTCGCCGTTATTTGCAAGCCTGCACACTTAACGAACATGACGCCGAAGCACAATATCAACTCGGCCTGATTTACCAGCAGCGCCGCCAGCACACCGAGGCCCTGAGGCGATTTCGTCGCGCGGTCGAAATTGATCCGAAAGAGCCTGACGCCAACTACCAGCTTGGCATCCTCGCGCGACAGGAAGGGCGATTGCAGGAGGCGCTGAATCATTTTACCCCCGTCGTCACACACGATGACAAATATCGCCAGAGCGAGGTCTGGCGCGAAATCGGCGCAACCTATTTAGCGGCGGGAATGTTAACCGAGGCCAAATCCGCGTTGGAGAAATACAACGAACGCCGCCCCTATGATCCTGAAGGCTTGTATCATCTAGGCGAAACGATGGAAAAATTGAGTGAGATTTCGCGGGCCAAAGAACTCTTCCAACAATGTGTCCAGGCCGTGCAAACGATGCCCTATTATCGCCGCCATGAAGTCAACAAATGGAGCAAATTAGCACAGGCAAAATTGTAATCAATGTTGCGCAAGCTTCGGTAAAACCGGAGCCTTGTGTTTCAATATCCAGCGACGGAACAAATCAATCGTAAGCTGATAACCTTTACCATTGGATTCCACAATCTCCGCATTCAGCAAATTGCGCAACGCTGTCGGATGCGCCGCCCAATCCACCGCTTCGCCCATTGCGGACGCCAACATCATGGCTTGCTCTTCGTCCGAGCGCCCTTCCTTCCACGTATTCGCAAAATAACTGCCCGCCGACACCAGCACTTTCTCGACCGTTACCTCTAAATCCTTCATCGTCGCGGTCGTGCGTTGCTGGTCGTTCAGGTAATTCACCAACTCCGAAGCGACCGCTTGCAACAGATACGGCTGGCAATGCGTGATGCGAATGATCTCCTCCACCACGCCGCCCTCGTACTGCAACTTCGGCACGGGTTGCGTTAACAATTCGCGCGCGGAAGGTTCGTCCAAAAAGCTGAGTTCCAGCATGCGCGTATTGATCAAATAACTCGCCCAATTCAGCCCCGTCAACTCGTCAAAGCGATGGCTGCCCGACACCAGCACGACGATGCGTTCGCGGTGCTGAATGATGTTGCGCAGTTTGCCCAGCACGTTTTTTGAGATGTCGTCGTTGGTGATGCTTTCCTGCAAACCTTCGAATTCATCGAACGAGAGCAGGATGCGTTTGCCGCGCTGCTGGGCAAGCTTCTCAAACTGATCCAGATATTGGTCGAGCCGCGTGAACGCGTTTTGCGCGAACTGTTCCAACGGCGGCGGATGGATGCCTTTGACGTCTTCGCTCTGTTGCAGCGCGGCGTAAATTTCATTCACCAGGTTATAGCAAAAAGCCTGATCGCTTTCGTGCCATTTCGCGTCCTGACAATCAATATACACCGGCTCAAACTGGCTGCGTGGCAGGTTCAGCAGCGTCGAAGATTTGCCCGTGCGACGCCGACCATATAAGAACAGCGAAGGCCGTTGATTCGTGTTGAGGATGTAGTTTTCCAGCGCACGCAGGATGTCGCGCCGTCCGACAAAAAGCTGCTCATCGCGTTGTTGCAGTGGATTCCCAGCAACGTAAGGATTGGGCAATGCAGTAGATTGCAATCGTTTACGTGTTTCCTTTCCAAGGGTCTCGATAATATGCATCCATCGCCTAATTAGCGGTTGAAAGGTCGTGCCAACAGGAGTTGGAGTAAACGCCATTGCAATCAGAAAAGATTTCATCTCCCCAAATAACTCTCTAAGCACCTCCAATTGACCATCCACGGTGAGGCGTGTTTGATAGTCCTGCGCCAAGGTAGAAATCGTAGTGATGCGGCGACGGGCATCAGCCAACCCTTTCGGCAGAGCTTTGTTATTAGCAGGAAACTCTTTCAGCAGATTCGCAGCAGTCGCCAACCCTTTCACATCGTGGATGAGTTGTAAGTCATGTTCAGCAACAGTGAGCAAGGCGTTCAATGCGGCTTTGCGCTGAAACGGGCGATTCTCTGCGACAAAGAGGATTTCCTTCATCCCGCGTATACGATCCCATTTGACCAAATTCACTAGCCAGTCTTTTAGGTAAGGCAGTGGCGTGGCGATGACTTCGTCCCAGTATAGGGGTGAGCGGTGAAGCAGTCGAAAAGGATCGCCTGTCTTGCCGGTGCGGGCATACTGCAACCCATACGGCAAGAGGTAAAAAGCACGAAAATAGAGGAGGAAGAAAGTAGGTAGAAAAGCCAGCGTATAATTGAGCGCCTCTGATAATCCTTTGTCAAACCCGCCGACAAGCCCGCCACTCAGCCCAAAGAACAGCCCACTGGCCTGCAAACCGAGCAGCCCTCTGACCCGCCTGGCCATCAGCCCGAAGAGCAGCCCAAAGAGCAACCCGCCGACAAGCCCAAAGTACACCCCGGAGACCAGCCCGCCACTCAGTCCGTAGAAGTACACCCCGGAGACCAGCCCGCCACTCAGTCCGTAGAGCAGCCCAAAGTACAACCCAAACGCCAGACCGAAGAGCAGCCCGAATACCAACTCGCCGAGCAGCCCGAATACCAACTCGCTAAGCAGTCCGAAGACAAGAGCACGAAACGCTTTCTCCCAATCAAATGAATATCCGACAAGTTCGAAGCCCCTCCCTCCGGTTATCAATAGAAATGAATAAATGGCGGCGGCAACCGGATAGACTTTGAGGGATGTGATGATGGCTTGCTTCCGCGAAAATTTCCCCGCCGCCGCCACCAATGTAATCGGCTTGAAGAACGTCAGGTGCATCCAGTGCAATGATTCGCGGAGGTAGTGCAGCATCGTCTATTTTCCCGTCAGCAGGTCTCTGGTCGTTTTCACTGTCCCCAACAATTTGCTAACCGCGTCCAGCGTGATCTTCCCTTTGATCTGACGCCCCAGAGATTTCACTTCGTATTTACCGCCGAGAAATTGGCGATATACGGTAGCGATTTCTTCGAGCAACAATTGATCGCGCCATCGCCGTTCGCGGTTTTGCATCATTTGCTCGCAGAGGATTTGCAGCTTGATCGGATGCGGGTCGAAGTAGGAATTAATAAATTGCAATTCGTCCTCGGAAAAGTTTACTTGTGTGTGAGCAATGGCTATGAAGTGCAATGCTTCCTCTTCGGTGAAGTTGCCGAGTTCTGTAATGCTGAACACATTAAAGAACGGCGAAGTCAGTTTCTTTTCCAACGAATAGACTTCGAGTGGTTGTTTGGAGGCCGTCACCAACGCCAGCCGCCGATGATTGACCATCGTGCGAAAGTGATTGAAGAACGCATTGTTGAATTCCTGCACATTTTCAAACAAGGCTTCAAATTCATCCAGACACAACACGATCTGTTCGCCGATTTCTTTCAGCGCCACAATTTCTTTATCAAAGGCAATCAAGTTGCGGCTCGGCCTATTGTCATCTTTGATGCCATCGGTCGGGCAGTTTAGCTGTTGCAAGATCGTGCGTAGAAAATCTACGAGAGTTTGCGTGCAGGCATCGGTCAATTCCAAATATAAAAAGCGGTAATTCTCATCGCTGAGCCATTGCCCGCCCGTCTGACTGACGTAATACAGCAGCGAGGATTTGCCGATGCGCCGTTCGCCGACGATAGAACAGCTTTGCATCGTGCGCAGGCGGGTGAGGATGTGATTGACTTCGGCTTTGCGACCGATAAAGTCTTCCGAGTTTTCAATTTTCGGACCAATGGTGAAGGGGGATTTCATAGATTCTCCATTGGCTAATCGGGAACAATCTGAATCGGCGGGCGAGGCGATTTGGGCGGCGGAAATTCGATGCCGCTGTAAATTTCTGCTAAAAGTAATTCGCAACTCAGCGACGCAAGCGTGAGTGTTTGCTCTAAACCTGCAACACGCAAATAGCGCCACGAATCATCTGACTGCCGGCTGTATTGTTCAATTTGCGGGCGATCCTGCCAAACCATCAAATATTCCTGCAACGAAGGCAATTGTTGATAAAACGCCCATTTTTCGCCGCGATCATAGGCCATTGTTGAAGGCGACAGGACTTCGACAATCAAGCGCGGATTCGTCAACAGAGTCAGATGCTCAGAGTCATATTGTGCCTGACCGCAAACAATCGTAAGGTCAGGATAGGTGGTGAGACCCGCCGCCTCAATCCAGATTTTTTGGTCGGACGTAAACCCACGACACTCACTTCCTTTTAAAGATGCAAACAGAAGACCACCCAGATTGAAGCAAAGCTGGTTATGCGTCGGACTCGCGCCCGCCATCGCATAAATGTCTCCGGCATAATATTCGTGCTTCATTTCGCTGCGTTCTTCAAAAGCCAAATATTCCGCCAACGTATATTTCAAAATTGGTTGTGCTGTGCCCATATTCATCGCCTTTTGTCGTTATTCGTTCGTCGCTAAATCCCCCACTTCCTCATCCGTTTGTCGCGGTTTCCCGAACATCCACACGATGCCAACACTCAGGAAATACAGCGCCCACATTGGTACTGTAAAGATCATCAGGTTGGTCGGATCGGGCGTCGGCGTAATGATCGCGGCGATGATGACGATGAGAACGATGGCATGCCGCCACCACCGCAACAGCATCTTCGGCGTAATCAAACCGACTCGACCGAGAATGAAGGAGAGCGTCGGAATCTGAAAAGCAATGCCAAAGCCAAGCATCATAATTAAAATCAAGTCGAGATAGTCTTCAGCATTGAGCAACGATTGAAACCCTTCCTGCCAGCCCAACAAAAAATTACACGCCGCCGGAAAAGCGATTTTGTAAGCGAAGGTCGCGCCGATGATAAACAGCACAGTCCCCATCGTCAGCACAGGAATGACGTATTTCTTTTCGTGCTGGTACAATCCCGGCGCAACAAACGCCCAAATTTGATAAAGCAAAAATGGAATGGCCAGAGCAATCGCGGTGTAAAGGGCAACGGTCATCGTCAAGGTAAACGCGCCGCCCACTTTGGTAATCACTAACTCATCGCGCACATCAAAGCCGGGCAAGACAGCCGCTTCGCCCAGCACTTCAATCAGCTCTCGATCCTGGGGAATGACGGTTTTGCCGAGAATCCAATTCTGAGCGAGAACGGCAACGAGCTTGCCGTTTTTATTGACAATTTTTGCCTGAACCGACGTGCCAGCCGGAACCTTAACCTTATCGAGCACGGAATCCATGGCAAAGGTATAGAGCAGCGTATCGCCTTCTTTGAGATTCTGGGTTAAGGCTACGCGTGTATCTTCGCCGAGCAATTTCGATTCACGTGCCAGGCGATATTTCTTGGCCTCGGTTTTGACCGGCACCGCCAGGAAATCATAAATGCGATCCGCAAAGCCAAAGCCGACGGCAAACGCGATGGTGATCGCCAGCACACTTTGGATCAGGCGCTTACGCAACTCGTCCAAATGATCGAGAAACGACATTTGTAATCCATCGTGCTCTTCTGTCTCTTCAGGTTCTTCAGCCATAAATGCGTCCTTATCTAAAAAAATTGGTTAGCGGAAGTTGCGACTTCACGCTAACCGGATTTTCGTCTTGATGACGGAACAAATCAAATCCATTGCCCGGGTGTCGGCTTGTTCTCCGTCGAGCTTGCCACTTCGGCCTTCGGCACTTCGCTTGTTTCAGGGCTGGCCGAAGAATCGGTTACGGCGACGTCGGCATCGCTCGGCGCATTGTAACCGTAGTCCGAATTATAGGGATCGTATGAATTTGGATTGTAATCAGAGTGATAGGTGTCCTGGCTGCTGGCGCTACTACTATCGCTATCGGCAGCCGGAGCACTAATTGCCGTGCGCGTTTTTTCGACTTCGACTTCTTGTTCCCAGGTGCGTTTGAAATCTTCGGAAGCGCGGCGGAACTGGCCCATTGCCTTGCCGATGGATTTTCCTAACTCTGGCAATTTACGCGGGCCAAACACGATTAACGCGATGACCAAAATAACCATAATTTCTGGCATTCCTAAGCCGCCCATACGATGCTTCCTTTGATAATTTTGATAATGATAATAATGATTAGTACGCTCAACTTTTCAAGGTCAATACAAATAGTAAGTTACGCGCTCTTACCCGTCAAATCGGTTATTTTTTCTCGGCTTTCGTCGCGTAATAGCCTTGCCGGGTTCTAACCTTGAGCGTGGGATTTTTTGCGGTGAGTTGAATCGCGCGCCATTTGCCATCCTGCTTGTCATTCGTTGATTCATACACCAACGTGTATTGATTGCGTAATTCGTCAACGGCTTCGACAAAGGCATCGCGCAGTTGGCTGCCGCCGGGAGAGGGGAAAAAGCGCCCGCCGGTTTTGAGCGCAAAATCCTTGAGCATCGTGGACCCGTTGTCTTTCGCCGGGCCACGCCCAAATGCGGCCTCGCTCATATCCACAGCGTAAATCATGACGTTGGCTAAGCTGGCGGCCCGAATGGCTTTTTCAAAAGTGGCTTTACTTTTAGTGTCGGCTCCGTCCGAAATCAGCAGGATTGCACGTCGTTGTTCTTCGCGTTTGCCGAGTGCTTCCGAAGCCGTGACGATAGCATCGTAAAGCGGTGTTTCCCCATCGGGGTCGGTGTCCCAGACAATGGGGTCAATATCTTTGACTTCGGAAAAGTCCTGCATCAATTTCACTTTGTCTTTGCTGAAACTGTAAATGCCAATCGAATCGCCCACGCGGATTCCATCGGCAAAGCGTGCACAAGCCGCTCGCGCCAAACTCATCTTGTTGCCCATACTGCCGCTCAGATCAAGCAGGATGGCGGCCACGAACGGAACCTGTTCCATTCCAAAACTAATGATGGTTTGCGGTGCTTGATCCTCGAACAAATTGAAATGCTCTGGCTTCAACCCTGCGACGTGGTGTTCTAATCCGTCGGTCACAATCGCATTCAAAACAATCTGCGTCGTTCCAACGCGCAACACCTGTTCTTCCTCAGGTGCCTCATTTTCTTTGGCGGGAGTTGCAGTCGGCTGATTTTTCTTTTTGGCAGGTGGTTGCTCTTGCGAAAAAGTTGCGACAGAGAGCAACCCGATGACCATTAGTACGGCGTGCGACAAGGCAATTAATCTACGGCTTTGAGTACACATAATCCCCCTCAAATCCAAAATCATTTGATGTATTCACGCAGGATTTTGATGAGTCGCAACATATCGCTGGCTGAGACGATGATCGGGGCAGAAATCATGTGACGCGATGTTTTCTCCATTTGCTCGCTCAATTTTTTGCTGGTTTCGGCAAGCCGCGTGACGCCTTCTTCCACGGTTTTCGGAATCTCGAAATCTTTGTCGTCGTTCGACCCCCCAATATTGCTGCGAATTTGTTTGGCAGCCTTTTCGATCTCTTTCAGTTTCTTTTCTGCGCCACGATCCAGCCAGTCGCGTTTTTCACCTCGGATGTGCTGGTCCAGGCGTCCTGCGATTTCTGCCGCTTGCTGCGAGCTTTTGACCAGCTTTTTATGCACCTCTTCTTCGCGTTTGATTTTCATGCGCACGAGCGTGTCGTTAAAGCCTTCGCTCGGCGGCTTCTTTTCTTCTTCTTCCTGCTGGGCCAAAACAGGTTGCGAAGCCAATAATAAAAGACCTAGCAAACCCATCGCAAATCCGGTTGTCACTCGAAAAATCCGCATTTCAATCAGGCACTCATCAATATTCGCAATCCATCAAACGGCGCTTGCCATTTTTCTTTCGGCTTAAATCCAACCCCAGAATTTTCCCCGCCAGGCCGCGCAGCACATCATCTTCGACGGTTCCATTAGACGGGCTTTCAATCCATTTCGTACCAACCACGTCTGCCATCTGGCCTTGAATATACGCGATGATTTGCAACTGTGACCGCTTCTCATCCAACGGCAGGATATTGATTTCCAGCGCGTACCGACCTTTCAGCCAGTTGCGCGCATCCGCCGCCGGGAGGTTGGAAACGTTCTGCAAATCCGTTTTCGCATTGACGCCGCGTGTAAATTGCCAGGGCTTGGTGACAAACCGCCCACGGTCCACTTTGGTTTTCTCTTGATCAATTTCGATATTGCAGGTTTGCAAGACCGACTGAATTTCTTTGGCAATCTGTTCACGCGGCACATTCACCGTGTACGGATTGTCCAAAGGTAGAACCTCTTTGGGCTTACCAATGTTGATTTGGGCCTGAGTGGTAAGTGAAAATAAGCCAATCAAAACAATAGCAGGAGCAATAAATTTGAATCTCATGGTTTCCTAAACTTGAAGACTCGCTCAAAGCCTATTCAAATTTGAAGAGACAATGGCACGATCAAAAATAACAGGTTAAAGCTGGGGCTTCAAGCGAAACAACCGGACAACACCCAAAGCGCGCACAACCTGATTTTCAAGTGAGAGACTCAGGCAGCGGATCAGAATGAGTTTTCGTGTCGCAACCGACTCCAGGAAAATAAAACCACCCCGAACACAAAGAGACGAAGGGCCGGGAAAGCTTGAAAACATTGCCTTCTCCGTACGATCTTCGTCTGCTTCGTGTCCGAGGTGGTGAATTTTCTATTCCTGAAACGTAAGAATTAGTCTTGCGACAATTTACGATCCACTTTTCGTGTTGATGTAGATTGCTTAAGCGTAGCCTTGGCGCGAGTCACGTCGCCTTCGGTCTTGAGCGTCGTGACGGCGTCCACTGTCGCTGTCGCATCTATGGTTTCATCTGCATTCAGCGGCATCACCTTCGTTGCAATGCTTGAAGTCGCATTGGCGGCTTGCTCAAATTGCACTTTGGTCGTGTACGTTTTGATCGCTCCGGCATTCAGGTAATCACGGAACCGCAACACGGTCTTGCCGTTTTCAGGAACCGCCTGCGCCCCCACCATTGAGCGATTGCCCGCGTCATCAACAACCTCGACCACGGCGCTCGGCAAATGTGCTGACGAAGGCAGTTCGATTTGCACATCAAACCCCGAAGCTTGAGGCTTGTTCGATTTCACGCGGACGCTGTATGGAAGGTCTTCGCCAGCCTTTGCTGCGTCGCCAGCTTCAATGGAAACGCCCAACGGTTTCGCGTTGTCTTCCATCGAAGAAATCGCAACATCATCCGCAGCCCGATCCATTTCGGCCAATGTCAGGATGGGGATGTTTCCATTCGTCGGCAGTGAGAAAATCACGTTTGCGTTGCCATCAATCGTGATATTTGGGCAGAAGCCAATCGGAACATTCTGACCAATCTTAATGTTTTTCACGGCGTCGTTGATTCGTCCCGAAAGATAGTTGTCCAGAAAGCTAATCAGGTTCAAAGTCAAAACACGCAGAATCGGATTTGAATCTACATCTACGACGACGTTCTTCACCGTCATCGCAATCGTCCCATTCGCGCACGTGACTTCCACATCGAAATCCACATCTACTTCGGGGTCGGGCAAGTAATCAATTGCCGCTTTGAGATCAAGATCAAAGTGCAGAGTGTTTGCGTTTTTGCGTGTGCCTTCAACGGCACGTCCATACAAATGACCCCATTCCAATTGATTGCCGTGAATGAAATCACCGACCATCCCTTCAATGCGGCTTTCCATTTCGACGCGCGGAATCACAAACGGAGGGAGCGGCGGCGCATAATTCACCCACGCATCATCCGCTCGCAAGGTGGAAGAGGAAACGAAGTAATTGGGTGATTCCCCACTATCTGTATCCAGCCAGCGTCCGTTGCCGGGGAAAGTCTGCGTGTAAATCGCGCGGCCATTCACGAGCAGCGAAAAGGACTTCACGAGCCAGCCGTCGCTGCCTGTTTTAGTGATGTAAATGTATTGCAGATCGCTCAGTCGGCTGAGGCCTGTCAGATTGAGATCGTAGGTCTGCACCGTATTCCGCGCAAAGTCATCGCGGCCATAATCCAACCAGGTGCTGTTGGTTCCGTTGAGCCTGACGCGCACACTGTCATCGCTGCCGGCATCGGAAACATTTGGGGTCTGGAATTGAATCTGGACGCGCCAGATGCGCATTGTTTCAGGCGGCGCGGCGAAGGTGGCAGTGCTGAAAAAGGTCAGCATCGCCAGGAATAACAGGGCGAGCATAGATGGTGATTTGGTGGTGGTGTTCATAATGTTCTCTCCTTACTGTGGTTGTAATTCACAGACACACGACGACGTGTATGAAAGTCTGTGAATGATTGTCTGAATGACTGAGGAGCCGCTGAGGCCTCTCGCTTTTATTGGCTACATTGATTAGAGATGCGAACAGGAAAGAGATATTGATGGGCGTGAAAATATTTATTGAAAATTTCCGAACAGAATATATGGCGACCAAAAAGCGGGATGTTTGAATTGCTCACTCTGGAGTATTTCGAGCTGCGCCTGTCGCAAAGCCTCAGCCTTCGACATCGTTGCCCGAAGCTGATAAAACCGGGGCATCAGCACCGCAGCACTTTGATCTGGCACTCGCAACAAGGTAGCAATGACAGCCTTTGCCCCTTGTCGTTGCGCAATCTCGCCGAAGCTTTCCAGCTCGCGTCCATCGCCCACGCCTGTTTCACACGCCGACAATGTCAACAACTCAACGCCTGTAAACGCGCCCTGCCAGGCTTTCAATTGCGCAACGGTCAAAGGCGAACCGTCACCTAAAACCAAATAGGAATCCGTTTCGTTGCCGGGTTCAAATTTGAAGTGACTGGCGATGTGAACGGCTGGATAGTGATTCTTCAATTCCGCTTTCATCGTAGTTTCCGTGAATGTTTCATTGAGTAAAAGACGACCATCCAGCGCGCCTTTGCTGTTGGCGGAAGAACGAATGATAGACGAAAGCTCAGCGGGAACGTGCGCCAAGGACGGAAAGCCCGCAACGGCCTTTGACAAACCAAGACCGAGGCCGCGCCAGTTTTTGCAAGGTGGGTCGTGCAAGCGACTGGAAAGCGTCTGCACAACGTTGGAATAACTTTCGACCAAATACTTTTTACCATCGTGCAACGCCGCCAGTGGCACATAGCGCAACGCACCATCCAAAGACCAGAGCACGGTTTTGGTGTCGCTCAAATCCTGCCGAATCGGGGCCACGAGGATGCGATACAATTCGCGCGAAAGCTGCATAAAATCAGGTCGCCGCGCATTCAAGGCCTCTCGAAAAGCGAAGATTTTGTGATTGAGTTCCGAAGCCTTAATTTCATATTCTCGCGCCACACGAGCATCTGATTTGAAGACCAGCACGCGATATTTTTCCGCGCCGACAATCGTGAACACGGCGGCGGTTCCCGGTTCCAATGGCATCAGGCTACTCATCAGATTTTCTGCTGTAGCGGGCTTGTTTGTGCCTTTGATAATTTCCAGTTCTTCGGTCGTCAGGGCAATGCGACGCGGAGTTAGGCTGTCATCGTCACCGCGCACATACTCAAAATATTCCTGCTCTTTCAGCATCCGCAGCACGGCTTGCGCTTCCAACAATCGCCCGGCCTCAATCAACAACTCCGCCAACGTGCGATAGGCATCGGCTTTCGATTGCACGAAACTTTGCTGCAACGCGTCCTGCACGTTGGCGCGTAATTGCTGATAGGAATTGATCGCCAATTTGCCAAATACAATCGCTTCGCCGGGCTGTTTGAATTGCCGATGCGCCAGCATCAAATGGGTCAAACTAGCGGCTTCAGCATCCGGGTTATTCGCTTGACGCGCGAGCGCAAGCGATTGCTGTAAGGTGGCGAGCGCACGCACTTTGTCATCCATCAACGCATAAACAAAGCCGAGATTGCCAAGCGTTCGCGCTTCATTGCTGCGACCCAATAACAAGGCCTGCTGAAACTGCTCCACCGCTTTTTGTCGCTCATTCAATTCGGTGAACACGACGCCCAGATTCGTCAATGCCAGGGCCTGTCCTTGGCGATCCTGGAGTTCGCGCCACACGGCCAATGCCGCCTGAAACTGATCGCGTGCCTTGCGCTTGTCTCCCAGCGCCGACCAAATTGCGCCGAGATTATTGCGGACGTAAGCCTCACCGCCGCGATCTTTGGTGACTCGTTTCAGCAGCAGAGCTTCTTCGTAAAACTGGCGCGCGGTTTCTTTTTGCCCCGCCCACGAATAGACCGAACCTGTCGCGTTCAAGGTTGCGGCCAATCCACGTTGATCGCGCACCTGACGCCACCAATACACCGCGCTCTCGAAATGCTGCAATGCTTGCCGTTTGTCACCCAGTTCGGAATACAAGACGCCGAGGTTGTGCAAAGTGGCGGCTTCATCGCGGGAATCATTGCGGCGAATCGTCAACACTTGCTGAAAATATTCCAATGCCGTTTGCTTTTCGCCCAGTTGATGGTGGATCGCTGCGAGAATGTCGAGGATCAGCGCGCTGCTGCGAGCATCGTTGAGAGATTGCCGAAGTTGCAACGCGGTTTGAAATGCTGGAATAGCTTCACGTAGCCGACCTTGTTGATGGAATTGCTCGCCTTGCCTGAAGGCACGATCCGCAGCCATTGCACGTTCGACGGCATCATTGACTTGTGCGTAGCAGGGCCAAAACAAGGCCAGAAGAAAAATCCAGGTGGCGGCGTGAGTACGGGGCATACCTTTTAAAAATCAATCCGCGCGCCCAATTGAATGCGACGCGGCGAATTCAACTGCGAATTCAGCACACCAAACTCATCATAGTTGCGCGGGTCTAGTTTCGGGTCATTGAAGAGGACGTGATTGAAAAGATTGAAGACCTCAACTGACACCGTGAATTTCGCGCGTTCGCCCAGGCGTGTTTCCTTGCCGACACTCCAATCCAGGTTCCAACGCGACAACCCGCGTAAAGCGCCGCGTCCGTGCCGTCGGTCCAGCGCGGGATTAATTGGGCGAAAACTCTGCACTGCGGCTTCAGGATCGGCAAAGAAATTCAAGCCGTCACCATCCCGATGCACGCCTGTGATGAAAGATTTCTGCATCGGAATTGCCCCCGTAAAAGTGTTGTACACCGAGCTGCCACCAAAGCCATCGCTGCCCGCAATCACCGTCAGGGGCAAACCGCTGTGCGCCGAAAAGATGCCCGCCACATACCAACCACGCTTGAAGCTGTATACCCCACTGGCTTTGAAAATATGGCGCAAATCAAACAGCGACGGGCTGTAATCAATGTCAGGGTCGTAGCTGGATTGATATGGCGTCATATCGTTTTGCGTCAGACCGGGTACGTTGTCGAGTGATTTCGACAACGTGTAGTTCACATCAAAACTCACGCCTTTTGAGAATGGTTTATGCAATGCCACAAACAACGCGTGATAGTTCGACCGCGCGGTTGACGTTCTCATCCACAAATCCTGCACTTGTACATTGGTCAATTGCGGCCCCGTCATCCAGCCGTTGGCAACAAACAAATCGGCCATGAACTGCTGCGCAAAACTGAGACGACCATCTCTGAAATTCAGAGCAAAGGTCTCTGTGCTGCCCGCGCCGTACAAGTTTTCAAAATAAGGCTGTGGCCTCAGATTGAACCGATCCACTTGCTTATCGCGCAAAACCCCGTCAATCGCCTGCGCCAGCGTTTGTCCTGATTTTGGATCAGTGAACATCAGTGGCAACGAATTCAGATTTCCATTGGCATAGAGCCTGCGCCCAAAGCGTCCGATCCAGCCGACTTCCAGCAACAGATCGTGCGGCAATTCTCGTTGAATCGTTACATCCCAGACGTGATGGCGCGGTGTTTTGATGTTTGGATCAACAGCCACCGAAACGATTTCATCCAACGTTTTTTCAGGCACAATCGGCGCAGTTAGTTTCGCTGCCACCATCGGCAACGGAATATGTCCGTCCACGCCAATCCGCCAGAACGCGCCGGTCGCGGTTTGCGGCTCCGTCACCACCTGCGTTTGTGAAAACCCAAGGCCGAGCGTCGGGATCGTAACCGTCTGAACCGTATTCGTGCGATCAAACATCAACGAATATCCGGCGCGAATCACGGTGCGATAATTGCCGAAGAGTTTATTCGTCAAAGCTGGATTCCACGCGATTGAAACGCGCGGCGAGACATTGGTGAAATCGGTGTCGAAGGCTGTCCGACGCCCGGTTTTATTGAGTGGAACGAAGGCCAGATCAGGATTCCAGGATTCTCCGCGCAACGCTGCGCCGCGTTTAGTGTCGAGGTAGTTTTGATAATCAACCCATTCCCCGCTGTCTTTGTACGTCAAGACTGTTTGTTTGCCGGAAGCTTCAACGGGCGGAGTTTGCCAGTTGTAAGTGAGGCCGTAGGTCAATGTGAATGATGGCTTCACGCGCCACGTATCAGAAGCATAAAATTCGTATGCGCCCATTGTCGAACGCGTTTGCAACCCCGTCCCAAGCGGCTGCAAATTCAATTCGGCATCACG
>JAEUQN010000029.1:34496-53284 GCA_016789725.1 Blastocatellia bacterium
CAGCGCCATACAACAGTGCTGTCAATGCGCGCAAATAACGCTCAATCGGAATAAATAACGGGCGCTGTGCCTCCGGGACAAAAATACGCCGAGCGCCGCCAATCTCCGCCATCGGAGTTGTCAGCACGTTATAGACTTTGTCATTGCGAAAATCGTGCGAGCGAATGTGCCGCAAATTTGCACCTGCCTGCAAACTGTGGCCGCCACTCGTCCACGTCAAATGATCGGTCAGTTGTGCGATGTGCAATTGTCGCGTTTGTCGTCGCGCCCGCTGTGCATCGGAGTCAATCAAATCATCAAAGTAACGTGGATCAAGTCGGATCGGCAGGTTCAATCCGATTCTTGCTTGCGGCACAGCATTCTCGAAGTTCAATTTGTCGCGCAACCAACTCGCGCGCACTTCATTCGTCAGCGTGGGCGAAAGCGCCGCCGTGACCGTTGCGACAGCATTCAAAGGGCGACTTGGAAATTGATTCGTCGCCTGTTGCGTCAGCAAATTCACCTGCGTCGCAGTCGTATTAAGATGACGGCTGCCCGTGACTTTTACATTTGCGTTCCAGCGTTGATTGAATTGATGATCGAGGCGAATCACGCCGAAGTTATCAGACGAATTAATCGCAGCGGCGAACGTGAACCCCGCGCGATTGAAGCCATCGCCAACCGTGAAATCATTGGGCAACGGAAACAATCGCATGTATTCCAACACCTTCGGATTCACCCCCAATCCGCGATCATCTTCGTCCTTGAGTTGCGCCGCGCTTTTTTCGATGAACTCCAATTTGATTGCGCCATTGCGATAGGTTTCGGTCGGCACGATGCGCGTGGTCGTCGTCGAATCAGGATGACGACGACCTTCATAATTCACGAAGAAGAACGTTCGGCCTTTTTTGAGCGGGCCGCCAAAGGTGAGTCCGAAGCGATTGTCCAATAACGACGGGCGCGCAATGCCCAGGCGGTTGTTCGTCCAGGAGTTCGCCGCGAGTTGATCGCTTTGATGAAATAGATAAACACCGCCGTGAAATTCATTCGTGCCGCTTTTGGTTATGAGCGCAAATTGCCCGCCTGACGAACGGCCAAAGGTCGCATTAGCATTGGCAACGATGCTGCGCAGTTCTCGAATCGTTTCAATCGGCGTCGGAATCACTGTGCGGCCAAACTCGCCGCGTGCGTTGTCCGAAATGTCTACGCCATCGAGCGTGACCGTGCTTTGATCTTGTCGCGCGCCCGCGAATTCTCCGGTCAAAGTCGTCGCCGCCTGAAGCGTAAAAAGCTGATTGGTTTGGCGTGTCAGGTTCGGTAATTTCTGCAAGCTGGAATGACTCAAGACACTGCCAATACTGGCGTCAGACGTTTGCAGCAGGATGCGACCCGCGATCACAGAGGTCGCTTCCAAAATCTCGCCGACTTCCAACACGACGTTGATGGTCGCGGATTTTGAGACTTGCGAATTGACGCCGTGAATTTCGGTTGTCTTAAATCCGGGAGCCTCGATTTTCAAAATAAACTGTCCCGGTGGCAGCGCAAAAAAGCTGTAGCGGCCTTCTGCATCCGTCAGAGTTCGTCGCTCCAGATTGGTCACGACTTCCCTCAATGTGACGACAGCGGCAGAAATATGATGCGCTTGCTGATCGCTGACGAGGCCGGAAACATTGGTCGTCGTTGCCGTCTGTGCCAGGGCGGGTAGAGTCAGAAACAGAAACAAAAATAGGCTGAGCGGTGTATTGGTTCGCATAAATTTGATGGCTGAGAAACCGCCTCATTCCTCATCTTTGACTCAGAAAAAGCCAAGAGTGATTGAGGCTATCGGTTGCGTTGCGCCTGCACTTTTTGCAGAAATTTTTTCGCAACCACAGAGCTTGGCTGTGCTTTTGTGGCGGCCTGAAACTCGGATTCGGCCTCATCCAATAGGCCGAACCGGGCATACACCAATCCGCGCGCAAGCGGCGTGGAAGCATTGCGGATCGAAGGCTTGAGCGTTTGCACTTGAGGATCGCTGAGAACTTTAAATTTCGCTTCGGCAGCATTCGGGACCTGCCCGGAAATTTCCTGCTCGTCTTTCATGGCAATCACTTGCCAAAGATACGTTTGGCCCCGTTGCAGGGCAGTCGGCGGCGTCCAAACATTAGTCGTCAGCGCATGGCTTTCCGCGACCAATTCGTAGTCCGTCGTAAAAATCTTGACCGTGTAGTTCGTAGCACCGGGCAAACTTTGCCAGCGAAACGTCGGGCGCGGATTCAAGACCAAAGTGCCGAGCGGCGCATCAAGATTGAAGGCGACAGATGGCTTGGCTGAGCTTCGGGTCACGGCCTTTGTTTTGGACAAATCGCGCAGCTCTGAGGGGAACATAAGGCGAGGCATCTTTTCATCGGGCGGGGCCATTGTTTTTGCGATCTGCTTTTCGCCGGGTTGTGGCGGCAACGAAAGCGGCGTTGGCAAAACAGGTTCGAGCTGCTGCCTGACAATTGCAGGGGCGGATTGTTTTTGACCTGGCCGAAAGTAATACTGATCAACCAGTGTCACAAGTACAACCACAATCAATGCAGCGACAGGCATCGGCCAAATCAAAACCGCCCGCTCCTGCAAAAAAGCCAATGACTGAGCCATGACTTCACGCAGAGTTTTGGCTGAAGTTGGAATTCTGTTTTGCAGGAATTGAGTTTGTGCGGAGCAAACGGAGCACTCCTGCAAATGGCTTGTGACCAATTCCCGTTCGACGGCATCCAGGCGATTCTGAACAAAAGCGGTGCGCTGTTCTGGCGAAACATGCAATGGTTCCGGCCACGACCGCAAGCTTGCTTGAAGTTGCTGCATCGCGGCGGATACATTCTTACTGGCACGCAATTGCTGTCGGCAAAACTCACAGGCGACAAGATGATCGTCAACCGCCAATAACTGTGTTGGTGCAAGCCCCGCGTGCCGATAGCGATTGATTTGATAGGATGACAAGTGCATAGCTTTCCTTCCCCGCTATTTATTGACGCGAATGCGGCGTTGATATTGCCATCGCACTGCTTATTTTTCGGCTCAATCGTTTGCGCGCCGCTTGCCGCAAGTTGATGACATTTTGCCGCGAGGTTTCCAGCAAAGACGCAATGGTCAAATCGTTGAGCGGTAAGTGTTGCCACAACATCGCAAATTTCTCGTCGTCGTTCGTCAGCGATTGCGCGCAGGCACGTTGCGCCTCATTCCACTCCAACAACACCCAGGCCCGATTGAATTGTTCGTTCGTGAGTTGCACGACCTTTCCGATTTGCCGAATCGAAGCGATGCCGTAAAACCAAAACAGTTCGATTTCACCATCGGTAAAATTCAACAAATAGGCGATACGTTGCAGCGGCGGCAGTTGCTCCACCTCACGCCAGAGCGTAGCCAAAAACGCACGCCAGGCGACATCTTCGTCGGGCCGCGCGCCGGGAGCAACAAGGTGCGCCAGAGGGTCAACAACCGTGTGATCGTCGGTCAGAAATGGCGTGACGGGCGGTTCATCTTTGATTCCTTGTAAAATCGCAAGAATCTCAACCAGATCATCAAATCGGAATGGATGCCCAACCCAATGAAAGAGCCTTTGCAAGAGTTCGTTGCGTTTAATACGCCGCCAATCCCCCACTACCAAATCGTCCAACAATTGTGGGTGACGGAGCACTTGCTGAAGTTTTTCGCTTTGACGCGGGGGATGATTCAACCAATCCCGCAAACCGCAAACCTGTTCCTGCGTCGGTGACAGCCACAGGGCAAATTGCCTGTCGTGCATTAAGGCGTGGCGGAGCGCGTCTTTCAAACTTCGTCGTTGAGGGTGTAATCGTCGCTGCTCCGCGCGGCAGATGTTGCTCGAAAGCACTGCAACATAATGACTGAAGTTGGCAATTGGGTTGAGTGTCGGAGCAGCTTTGCATTCGCGCAGCAACGCCACCACTTTCGTCAGTATTTCGCTGCGCAAATCTTCAGCGTCGCGCTCGCGCCCTACCACCCGCGTGATGATCGGCAACGCGTGACTGTCAATCAATGCGATCAGTAATTCATCAGCCTTTGCTTCATCGCTCGCCAACATAAACGGCAACAGGTATGGGTCAATCAATAGGCCTGTTGGGGCGTTGGAAATCATTGGCGAGGAGGCAAAAGAATATTTGGTCATAGTGTCCATCTGCTCTCTCCAAGATTGGGCCTGAGAGTGTGAAGGTCATCTTGCTCGTGCGTCCGTTGGGGGCAATTCTTCCGTGTGGTTGTCCTCATGAGCTAAAGCGAGATTGCAGCCCTGAAACTGGAACCGGGCAGGAAGGAAAAGTGCTGAAAGTTGGATTTGGCAGGCCTGGCAACGATTTGGTTTATTTTCTGCCTCGGCGAAATAGTTTATAGTGCAGGCCTTGTGATGAACATCAGACGAGTTATCTTCGCATTGCTTTCGCTTTTCTTGATCGTCCTTTTCGGGACGCTGGGGTATCACCTGCTTGAAGGGTGGCACTGGTTTGACAGTTTATACATGACGGTCATCACCCTGGCGACCATTGGGTATGGCGAAATCCATCCGCTCACGACTGCGGGTCGCCTTTTTACAATTGTCCTAATTGCTTTGGGCGTCACCGCAGCAGGCATCATTTTCACAACCTTGACGCAGGCATTAGTCGAAACGCAACTGGCCGCAACTTTTGGGAGGCGCAAATTGTTCCGCGACATTAACAAGTTAAGAAACCACCACATCATCTGCGGTGCAGGGCGCGTGGGAATTCGCATCATTGACGAGTTCAAAAAGAAAGGCGTGGACTTCGTCGTGATTGAGCGCGATCACGCTATTGCCGACCGATTGCTGTCTCAGGGAGAGTTGGTTCTGATGGGAGATGCGACGGACGAGTCGGTGTTAGATGGCGCAAACGTCAAAACTGCCCGAAGCCTGATTGCGGCGGCATCGAGCGATGCAGAAAACGTCTATATTGCTCTGACCGCGCGCGGGATTAACCCGGATTTATACATAGTCGCGCGAGCCAACGACCAATCTGGTGAACGACAAATGCTGCGCGCAGGCGTCAATAAAGTTGTCTCTCCTGCTCTGATTGGCAGTCATCGCATGGCGCAGGCGGCAATGTCCCCGGCGGTGGCGGATTTTATTGAATTGACCACCATGACCGAGTCGCTGGATTTAGTGTTTGAGCAAGTACGGATCGAACCGGGATCATCATTGGCAGGCAAGAAAATCAAGGATTCCGGCATTCGCTCCGAACACAATGCCATGATCGTCGCCATTACCGATCACGAGGGGAAAACGCATTTCAACCCGGATGGCAATCAGGAATTGAAAATCGGCGATTTGATGATTGCCATTGGCACGCGCCTCGGCTTGAAAAAATTGGCAGAGATTGCCCGCTACGACCGCAATCCACGCTAAAACCCGCCATCCACGTGAAATCTGACCAACGCTTTTACGTCAATTACCAGACCCGCTACAATCACTGCCATGCGAACGAACCAAGTCATCCTCATTGTTTACACGACGCTGTATCGCAAAGGCGGAGCGCAGTTTCCCATCGTTGCCAGAACGCTGGCGAAAGAGCGACAGGCAACCGCCGACGGCAGAGAAATTCGTTGTTGCGCGGTCGAAAGCAAGCGCGATTTGTTGCAGCAATTTGCTCTCATCAAAGCCGAGGAAAAATCCATCCACGAGTTTCACTTTGTCGGTCATTCGGGCATGTATGGACCGATGTTCGGGACAGTGGCCTTTCCCGAACAGTTTAGCCCGTATGAGTGGGAAACGCTGGAACTCCCCTTTGCTGACGGGGCTTCGGCTTACTTTCACTGTTGCCGTTCGGCCCGCTGGTTTGCACCATTTTTTGCGCGCACTTTCAAAGTGCAGGTGTACGGCTTCTTTTGGTACACGACTTTTTCGCGCAGCAAAACGCATTATCGGTACGCCGGGTCAGATACGACGACCGACACCCTGTACACGATTGGTTGCAAAGGACGCAAATCACACGGATTGGGCGCATCCGTCTTGAAATTTTCCGGCTTCATGCCCGCAGAAGAAATGAAGGTCTTTCAACCCGAACCGACGTCGGGCGATCCAACTTATAATCAGGTAGCGGCCTTGTATGACGCGGCCTTTGCTGACATCACAGTGCGCCAGGATGAATGGGGATGGATCAATCGGCATCTGCCAGAAACGAATGACCTGAAGGTACTCGACGTTGGTTGCGGCAACGGTGCGCTGTTGGTGGCATTAAGCCATCGCATTAAAACGGGCGAAGGCGTGGACGAATCTGCCGCAATGATCGAACGCGCCAAAGCCAGAACCGCTGCGCAGGCAAATTTAGCATTCACCACCATCAACTCGCCTTCATTGCCGTTCGCAGATGCAACGTTTGATGTCGTCATTTCATTGATGTCATTTCGCTATCTGGATTGGGACCCGCTGCTGGCCGAAATCAAACGGGTCGTCAAACCTGGGGGGAAATTTCTGATCGTGGATATGGTCACGGTCCCCGTCAAACTGTCTGAATATCCGCGTTTTCTCGGCGATAAGCTGCGCACGCTTTTTCATCAACAAACCAATGCGACATTCAAAGCGAATCTGCAAAAGTTAGTGACGCATCCGGCCTGGAAAAAGATGCTGGAATACAATCCGATTCGTTCCGAGCATGAAATGAAATGGTACCTGGAAAGCCGGTTTCCCGGTCAGCGTCTGGAAATCCTGAATCTCGGTTGGAATGCGCGCATCGTGGCCTTTGATTCCGGCCCGGTCGAACGCGGCGTGGAAGCGCAACTATCCTATCCCTGAAAACTACACAAGCCATGTCAAAGAAACCTCATCTGGCGATTCTTGATTGGGGCATCGGCGGCCTCAGTGTTCAGCAACAAATCAAAGCGCAACTCGGTGACGTCCCCATTCTTTATTTTTCAGACACGGGTGTCACACCCTACGGCAAAATGTCGCGCCCCGAATTAGTCTCTCGGTTGCATCATGTCATCGCATTTTTACAAACGCAGGGCGTGACCCATCTGGTCATCGGATGTAATGCCGCCAGCACCGCCATTCCTTTTTTAGAAGTTGCCGATTTACCAATTGAAGGTGTGATTGAAAGTGCGGTGCGAATAACCGCGCGATTGCATCCTGCCCGCCTTGCGATCATTGGCGGCAGGCGAACTGTGCTGTCGGGCGTGTATCGGCGCGCGTTTGCGGCGCACGGTATCAAGGTGAAGCAACGCATCGCGCAGCCGCTTTCCGCGCTGATTGAAAGTGGCGATATTTCTTCTGCCACGTTGCGCACCCAATGCCGTCAGATCTTAGGGCCGATCAAGCACTGTTCGCATTTATTACTGGCCTGTACTCATTACCCGGCAATCACGCCCGTGCTGCGCGAATTCGTAGCCCCAAACACCGTCTTCATCAATCCTGCCAGCGCGTTGGTCAAGCAAGTCAAACGATGGCAATTGCCCACCAATGGCCCGGATATTTATCTTACGACGGGTGAGGCAGAGCAGATGAAACAAGCCGCATGGCGCGCTTTTGATTGGAAAATTGAAGAGGTCACGCGCCTGATAATTTGAGCAGTCGTTATGCATTCCTTTCAGCCTGAAAGGTCTCAATTTCGGCAATCTCCTCTTGGCTCAAGCGAAATTCACCGGCACCAATAATGCCCGCAACTTGAGCAGGCGTGCGAACGCCGACAATTGCGCCTGTCACTTCGGGGCGGCGCAAGGTCCAGGCGATTGCCACTTCGCCCGCGCTTCGTCCGTGTCGCGCGCCAATCTCGGCCAGCTTGCCCGCCAATGCCAGATTGCGCGAAAGCTGCGGTTCCTGAAAGAAATCACGGCGTTTTCGCCAATCGTTGTCGGGAAAATTCTCAACGCGTTCTTTGGTCATTTTGCCGCTGAACAAACCTGAGGCCATCGGCGAATACACAATCACACCGATACTATTCGCCGCCACAAACGGCAATTGATCGCTTTCAATTTCGCGGCGAATCAATGAATACGGAGGTTGCAGCGATGTAATCGGCGCAATGGATTGAATCCGCTGCATCTGTTCGGCATTAAAATTAGAAACACCAATCCAGCGCACTTTGCCCTCTTGTTGCAATTTCGCCAGAGTTTCCCAGCCCTCCTCAATATCTTCGGCGGGCATCGGCCAATGGATTTGATAAAGGTCAATCGTCTCAACATTCAAGTTGCGCAAACTCTCTTCGCATTCGGCGCGAATCGAATCTGCTTTCAGAACGCCAACCAGCGACCCGTCTTCAGCCCGCTTGCGGGAACATTTGGTAAACACATAAGGCTTATTACTCAACCCCGCAATGGCCCGCCCGACGACGCGTTCGGAATGCCCGTGTCCATACACCATCGCGGTGTCAATCCAATTCATTCCAGCATCAAGGCCCGCACGAAGCGCGTCAATAGAATCCTGATCGTCTTGCTCGCCCCACGCAAAAGCCCAATCGCCGCCACCCATCGCCCACGCGCCAATTCCAATCGGGGTGATATAAAGATCGCTATTGCCAAGCTGTCTAGTTTGCATTGCCGTTTCTCAGCCTTTCTTTTGGTGATTTGAAGTTGTGATTTGTTAGTGAAGCAGGTCGCGGAGTGTACCATTGCCCTGCGGAAATATCCATGTTGAGGAGTTGCGAAAGACCCATCGGCAATCCGTAAGGGGAGAGCAACGAATGCAACTTGGTCAAAGGCAATCTTCAACAATTCCATCAGAGAATTCTGATGAATTATTGAGCAATCATAATCAAATGCTTAAATTAAGACAGGTGGGATGAGTTGGTAGGCTCATTGGTAGGCAAATTTTAGGTGCGGGATTTTTGGTTTTTAGTGCGGTCATCCGCTTTTTGTGATCTCTTCGGGCTGCCTGTTGGAGGCGTGGTGGATGAAGAAATCTGCGGTAAAGAAGGGATTTGGATGAAACAGGATGCCTGGTGGCCCCGGACCACCACCGCCGAACAACCCAACAAAAATTACGGTGGCAGTCACCAGGCATCCTTGTTACGCAAATTAAGAAAGCGATCTGCGTGCCACAATTTTGCGGGCCAAACCAAGGAGAGCGAAACACAAGAAAATCAAAGCTTTGCTCGTGTTTTGTGATTTTTACGATTTCGTATGTCACACTAAAACTGCCACACTCCGTCACTTTGCTCTGACGTATTGCGGCGTTCTTACAATCAGGTAAAAAAGATGTCACTAACTTTTACAGAAGCCATTGAATTGATCCGCCAAGCCCCGCGCATCGTGGGGTTCACCGGCGCAGGGATTTCCACCGAATCCGGCATCCCGGATTTTCGCAGCCCCGGCGGCGTGTGGGCCAACAATCGCATCATTGAATATCAGGAATTCATCAGCAGCCGTGCAGCGCGCATTGAAGCCTGGCGACAAAAAGTGATGACCTGGCCGGACATGCGCGCGGCGCAACCGAATGCCGGGCATCTGGCATTTGTCGAATTGGAAAAGCGCGGCCAGTTGATCGCAATGATTACGCAAAACATTGACGGCCTTCACCAACGTGCCGGACACGATCCCGGCAAATTGATCGAATTGCACGGCACAATGCTGCACGCCGTATGCCTGTCGTGCAGCCATCAAATCTCGATGGACGAAGCGGTTGCGCGTGTCGAAGCCGGAGAGACTGCGCCCGAATGCAAAAAATGTGGTGGCTATTTGAAAACCGCGACGGTTTCATTCGGTCAGGCAATGCCCGAACGGGAAATGCACCGGGCGTATGAGGCAGCGGAAAATTGTGAGGTCTTCATCGCGGTTGGCTCGTCACTGGTCGTGTATCCCGCCGCCTATTTGCCCGCACTCGCCAAACAAAATGGCGCAAGGCTCGTCATCATCAATCGCACGGAAACGCCGCTGGATGAATATGCAGATTTGGTGGTGCGGGATGAGATTGGCAAAGCGTTGCCCAAATTAATCGCGATGAATGTGTAAGCCGAAGCTTTTGGGAGTTAAGTGTATTGAGTTCCTCGATAGGATTCTTTTTGCGGCAAGACATTTACAGATCGTCATCATCTACCTTGCCCGCCGCGCGCACCTTTCGCATTGCCAAATCATAGCCAAAGCCCTGTCGCAATAAATGATCCATGAGCTTCTTGGACTCTTCACGCGTCGTGGGTTTGCCACGCAAGCGTGTACGTTTGGCGATGGCCTGATCAATCAGGGCTTCTTCGTCGTGCGATTCATAAACGCTTTCCACTGCCTGATTGATGACAGCAGTTGAAAGCTTTTTCCGTTGCAGGTCACGGCGCAAACGCGAACGGCCAATCGGTTTGATCGTTAAGCGCGATGTGGCAAATTGCTCGGCGTATTGTTGGTCATTCAAATAGCCCAACTCCTGCAAACGTGCGATGGCGCGCTCGACGACTTCAGATTCAGCCCACGCCTTTTCCATCAGGCGTTCACGCAATTCGGCAAGGCTGCGCGGCTTGGCAGACAGCAGGTTGAAAGCGCGTTTCATTGTGCGTTCGTAGAGTTTGTCTTCGGTCATTCTTTGCCGCCGCCAGCACTGCTCGCAGCATTCGTCGCCTTTTTCAAATACTTCTCGTACCACGACAAATACCGTTCGTAACGGTCTCTCACATAACTCGGTCGTTGAATGCCGTGAAACTCATTCGGATAAATCACGAGTTGCGTTTCAATGCCGAGGCTCCGCAGGGCTTGATACATCTGCTCGCTACCGGAAACGGGAACGTTGAAGTCTTTTTCGCCGCACAAAAATAACGTGGGCGTTTTGATGCGGTCGGCGTGCAGGAATGGATACGAGAGCTTTTGATACGTCTCCCACGACTTTGCATTCCAGGGCGGGCCGATTTCATTGTCGTACTGAATGATGTATTGATCGGTGCCATAGAATGACACGGTGAAGGCAGTGCCGGCGCCACTCGTTGCGGCTTTAAAGCGTGTGTCGCTCGCAATCAAATAGTCCGTCAAAATACCGCCGTAGCTCCAGCCACCGACGCCCAAACGATCTGGATCGGCGACACCCATCTTGATGACGTGATCTACGCCAGCCAGCAAATCTTCGACTTCGTAATGTCCCCAATCAGCAAAAATCGCACGCGAAAATTTTTGTCCGCGCCCAGAACTGCCGCGATAATTGATCGCCAACACGGCGTACCCATTGGCCGCAAACAGTTGCCGTTCCGTGCTGAACGAATGTTGATCCTGCCCGTTCGGACCGCCATGAATGCGCAGTAATAATGGGACTCTCGTTCCTTTCACATAACCGACTGGATACGTTAGCAAACCGTAAATATCGGTGCCGTCTTTGCTCTTGAAGCCAACTTCTTCGGTTTGTCCGAGGTCGAGTTGCGCCAACAAATCATCGTTATGTTTGGTCAGTTGCCGCAGCGCGCCATTTTCAAACGCGTAGATTTCGTTGTACTTCGTGTTGCCGCCCGAAAGCACGACGGATGACTTCCCTGCCACATCCCAACTCGAAATCACAACAGGAGGCAGGAGTAATTTTTCAATCGCACCACTAGCCAAATTCACGCTCGCCGGATAGACCGAGCGATTGTCGGTCACGGTGAACAGAATAGATTTGCCATCGTTGCTGAAGCGCGGAGACGAAATGCCGCGATCCAGTGCTTCAACTGATGCCATTCGTTGAGGGGCGCTGTTGCCGTCGGTGGCGACGAGTGCCAAATGCGGTTGATTGTATGCGCCGTACTTTTTCTCATCGCTTTCGATGAAGGTGATCCACCTGCCGTCAGGACTCCATTCCAAACGTCCTCCGCCTCGACTCGTGGCAGGCGTGATCGCTTTTTCGGTCGTGTTCGCCTTCGCCTCAGCCACGAAAATCTGCATCGAAGGCTCACGATCCGGGTCGGACGCGCGATTGCTCTGGAAGGCGATGCGCGCGCCATCGGGCGACCACACCGGACCGACTTCATCTATCTTGCTGCTCGTCAATCGTTCCAGCTTTTTCGTTTCGACCTCAAAGAGATACACGTAGCTATGGCGTCCCGAACGCAAATACCCCTGGATGTCCTGTTTGATTTTATAGCGATCCAGCACAATCGGCTTCGGCGCTTTCGGTTTGCCGCCGGCTTCCTGAGCTTTGGCGGCTTCTTCGGCGTCGGGATCGGGATCGCCAATCACTAACGCCAAACGCTTGGCATCGGGCGACCATTCGTAACTTTGCAGACGGCCTTTGACATCGGTCAATTGCACGGCTTCACCACCGTTGCGATCCAGCAGCCAGACCTGATTGCCTTTGGCAGCACCTGCGCGCGATGAAGTGAAGGAGAGATACTTGCCATCTGGGCTCCAGCGCGGTGATGAAGCGCTTTCGGTTCCGCGTGTCATCTGGCGCGTGACTTTGCCGTCGTAACTGGTCATCCAAATCTGGGCTACGCTCTTGTCTTCTTTGACATCAACGGCGGAAACGACATAAGCAACCCATTGTCCATCGGGCGAAAGCTGTGGATCACGCACTTCGCGGAAGTTCGGGATGTCGTCCAGTTTGAGCGCGTGTTTGGCAGGTTGCGCCAGCACTCCAACAGACAACACCAGCACACTCAATAATGCGCAAGAAATTCGAGTTCTAAGTTTCAGCATGATCTTCCTCCTGAGAAATCCGGTTCCGCATTGATACAGCCTATTTAATGGCGAGCTTAGAGTTTCGGCGCGATTCAGTCAATGGCAGATGGCAAGCGAGTGGGCAAGCTTTGCAATGCGAAAAAATTTGCCCTGCGACTCCGAAAAGCTCGACATCGCAGGGCAATCCATCAAGTACATTTGCCATCATGATTGGCGTCCATCAACGTTGTACAGTCGCAATTTGATGAATGGGCGGGCATTTTTCGCGTTGTTCTTTTTCGCGGCGTTTCATTTCTTTACGCGAAGGCCATTTCAGCTTGCCAAGCTCACTTTCCCCAAAAAACGGCACTGTAAACACGCCGCGATCTGAGCGTAAGGCTTCGCCGGATTGCCGATCAACGATGACCCAGTCCAAATCCACTTGTAGCGCCTTTTTATTTTTACTGCCGTCGGGATTCAGCGCGTGGCCGATTTTCGTGATAATGAACGATGGAAGTTCCGATTCAGCAGCCGCAGAAATGTCACCTTTATTAGCACCGACCCAGCCGCTGGGGCCAGCGAACTTGTCTTTGTTCTTGTTCCTCGGAAAGAGATTCCGCAGGAACCCAAAGTACCTTTCGGTGAACGTATCGCGGAAGGCATGGTTGTGGAAGAGCGCCAGCGAGGCTGGAGCACGTGTCAGGTTCGACGGTCGGTATTGGCGGTTGTCACCGGGTTGGCCGCTGATGATGGTCACCATTGCCATGTCCTTGTCGTAGCCAAGGTAGCCGCCCCCTTCGCTGCGTTCATTTTGCAGATCAAGCGAAACATTCCAGCCCAATGTATCCAGGAAGCCTGGCATTTCCAGCGAGCGGTGAAAAATCAACAGACGACTGAGCTGAATATTCGTCAATTTACTGGGATCAACCTGCTCAGAATAGGTGCGTTTTTCTTCTTTCACCAGATTCATTAACCGCCGGACGGTACGTGTCAAACCGTTGCGATTGGCAATGTCAATCTCGCGTTCAAGTTCTTTGATGAGGTCATTGTTGCTGCGCTCAACGATGCGATCAATTTTGATGTCCTTGACCGCCGCAATCAGCGCCGGACGATTCAGCAGAAGTTTGACCTCTTCTTCGTTATCTGCAATGTCTGACAGGAACATCACATCGGCAACCCGCACTTCTTCGGGAAGTTCACGAACCATCTGCGCGATCTTCGTGCGCTTTTCCGGGGTCAGGGTTTGGGCCAGAACGGCAATGCGTTCCATATTCCAAACATTCGGTGTGATGGGGGTTCCAATACTTCGTAAATAGGCTTTGGTCTCGGCATATTTCGGCGATAACAATGCGTTCAGTGCCTCGGCCTCGTTCTTGAATTCTCGATACGAAAGCACAAAGAGTCGCGCCGATTCCTGATTAAAATCACCGCCGAATTCATCCAACTGGCGGCGGATGAACGCCGTAAAAGTTGGACATTTAATCTCACTCGCCATGCGATAAACGCCGAGATTGAAAACGATGGCACTGAACGGGCCAAAGTCTTTGGGCTTTAATTTCAAGTCCGTGACAAACGTATCAATGGCTCGAAACGGAATCTTGTGTTCCTCGCCCAGAACCAACAATTGTAAGGCGGGAGCAAAGGCATTCCCGGCATCATCGCCCGCATTGGCAGCGATACGATTGAGCAATTGTTGGAACTCTTGCGGCGCACTGCGACGGAAGAGGACAGGTCGCAACCATAAAGAATCACCCACACTGGAGAGCATCGGGCCAATGACATGGTTCGGAACCTGGAATTTGTCGTGGAGGGTTCGGGCGGCCATCCTGAATCGTGGCGGGCCAAACGGACCGAACCACATCGAGCTGCTGATGCGAATCAACGAGCTTGAGCCAATGCGCCCATCACGGAAAAGGCCGGCATAATATCGCTTAATCAATTCCCGATTGCTCATCAAGACACTGTAGTTTTTTACTAACTCTGCGCCATATTCGCTGAGCGTATCGAAGTTATCGTCATCTACTTTTCCATTTCGGTTCTCAAACCCACAGCCATACTCTTTCACCAGTCGTTGGTATTGCCGGGCGTTTGCACCATCCAGGAAAAAGAGACGTGCCTCTTCGCCTTCGTCGGATAACAACCAATCCAGATTTCGAGAGCGAATATCATTAAATTTCCAGTGTTCAGCTAACGCTTTCTCCAAACGCTCTCGCATCGGCGGAAGCTTAAAGAATCGCTCCCAAAATGTTCGACGTTCGCCGGGCAGCGGCTGCTGAGTGGCAGGCGGGCTTGCTTGTTGAGGTTGCGCGTTTTGCGGTGCGGATGAGTTCACAGGCGAAACATTTGCGGGATCCGTTGTTTTCTCTTCTTTTGGCGCAGAAGGCGTCCCAACGGTGTCAGAACTAATTCCCACGATTTGAACGACCGGGTGTTCGCCTCGAACAATGTTTAGAGAAAGATTTCTAAAGGACACTTTGGTTGAAGCAGTCTCGACTGAAATATGTTCAATTACGGGTGGAACGGGTAATGAGGGTGGAACAACAAACACGATATACACCTCCTTTTCCCTACCGTGCAGAAGGGATTGGTTAGCGATTAGACTGTTTTCGTTGCTTTCCTGGAAGCAGATAAAATTCAACAGCGAATTCTGTCAAATTATCTTAAGTGCTATGCTCAAGCGCGCGAGACCATTATTCAGAAAAATACGAGAGGATTCGTTTCTTCAAAATAACCGCAACTGTGGGCAAAGGTGAGACTGCATCTTACGCGATAACGCGTCAGAAACTCAAGACAAGGATAGATTGGCTGCAAAAATTGCGAAGAACGATCAACACACAAAGGCTGACAACCGAGGTGAGTGCATTGACCAAGATGAAGGAAAAACCAGCCCAAAGGTTTATTTTTTAATCGCTGGTTTTTCTCCACTGGATGGTGGATTAATTGGCTCAAAACGCGGGATGCCTTGAGTCATTATTTTCTCCAAGCCCCCTGCCAGTTCTGGTTCATCGAGAGAGGTATTCTTGTTTGCATCCCAAGCCCCAAAATGATTGGAGAGCGCGACACCCCATTCATCCGCGCTCACTTGATCATCGCGATTGGTATCAGCCAACCGCAGCACAGATCGAGCAATGATAAAACTCGGAGCCATCAACCCCACAGAAGAAAACAGATTATCCAATTCATTGGTCAGCTCTTCATTATTCAAACTGCCTGTTTTGTCTTTGTCTGCAACGGCGAAAAACTGTTTTGCGCCAGTGGTAAATTCAGCCGACGAAAGCGATTTGTTCTGATCCGTATCCAATGCTTTTAGCAACTGCGGTGCTTCGAGTGTTCCAGGGCGAACCATCGCCATACCGGGAGGACCAAAACCGCCGGGGCCACCGGGACCGCCACCCCTCATTCGATTTTGCGGCACGTAGCCTTTTGACTTACCGCTCAATTGCGCAGTCACCGATTCAATCCGGCGGGGAATAAATTCACGGATCGAAACTGAGCCACCAAAGCGTCCCCCGCCGAGCCGCCCCATCGGGCCGCTCGGTTGTGCCGGCTCAGCCTTGACCGCCTCGCGGATGAGTTGTTCGGCAGTAGCAATTTGTTTCTCAAGCTGTTCTGGGTTGAAGGTCGTTTTGAGCAACGACTGAAGATGGTTGTAGTAACTTTTCTTGACCGCTTCAATTGCCAGAAGACGTTCAATCAATTTATTAGTGCCAGTATGCGGATGGTCAATGCTCAAATCCAATTGCTGCTCGGCACTTCCCCCCATTGGAAAACCGGAAAACGACAAATCCAAATCCCACGGGAAGAACACAAATTTATTCGTGCTGGGGTTTAGGTAAAAATAGTAGTTGTGCCCCATTGCCAAAATGCTGTCGAGATTGGTAGTCAGGACGTTGACAGCCAGAAAGCGTAAGAACGCATCCACCTCAAGGTAGTCGCCGATCTTTTTATTGAACTCTTCGTCACTGCCATTATTCACCAGATGAGCAAACTGGATTAGGTGCTGGCGCGCTTTTTTCCCTTGTTCCCCTTTATCCCCGAATTTTGCATCATATCGTTCCTTGTACCGATCCCAGTTTTCGCCCAGGTACTGCACTCCTCCCTGCATCCCTTCCGGCTTGAGCAATAAGCCGTCACTGTTGCCAAAGTGCCTGGTCAAAAAATCCTCATCCACAAATTCAACGAGCGTGTATAGCCCTAAATATTCCCGGTCGTGCTTGCCTGGGACCGTCAAATAAACCTTGGCGTAGCCCGTGCGCGAGGCAGGTAAGCCAGCCGCACGGAATAATGGATACGCAATCGTTTCGCGCATCATCGAGGCGTCCATAATGTTGTTATTTAAAACAAGAGTTGTCAGCCCTTTGAACTGCGCGTTTTTCTCATACTTATTGAGATCAATTTTGAAGGGACGCTTCAATCCGCGTTGTGACGACATATAGGAGGCATTCCCTTTAAATCGTACCGCAGCATCCTTGAAGGATTGCCCGTCCACTTCGACCGCACCATGAACATATTCAAACTCAAGCCCAAAGCGCCCCGGAGGCCCTCCCTGTGGCCCACCTTGTGGAGGCCCTCCGCCCGGTGGCGGACCAATCAACACAACTCCACCGGGCGGAGGGTCGCCTTGAATTTGAACAGGACGCATTCCACTGGGCGGGCCAAAGCCTCCGCCCCGTTGCGGCGGCTGCATTTTCTCCCAGTTTTCGGCAGTGATCGTCAACTGAATAGTATGAATCTGATTCAAGTTGAAAACAGATCCCGCAGGATCACTTTGCTTATTGTCAGCGGATTGGGTTGGGGCTGTTACATTTGGCTTCTGGCTAAACCCAGTAAGCGATTGCCCGAATACACAACTAATGACTAGCAACAAACGGAGGGGTTTAAGGTTCATATCAATGCCATTGAGTTGAAGTCTATGACCAAATTAAACGCAGCGAGAGTACGATGAATACCGTAGTTCTACAAGACTTAGGTCAAGGTCGAGTAAATCCTTTGTAAACGATGTAAAATTTGCGACTAGGGGGCGTCTACAAGTCACCTTTTTTCCGTTGTTCAACGATATAGCGCGCCGCGCGAACCGCCAGAGCAGCAATCGTCAGGGTGGGATTTTTCTCAGGAAACGTCGTAAAACTACTGCCGTCAACTACAAATAGATTTTTGATTTCGTGCGCCTGATTGAAGGCATTGAGAACGGATGTCCGTTTATCTTTGCCCATGCGTACGGTGCCTACCTCGTGCGAAGCAAACCCACCCATCACCAAACCATTCGTCAAAGCCATCTCCATACCAATGGCATCGAAAATCTCCAGCACGCTGGACCGCATAGCCGCAAACAACTTCCGATCATTCTCACTCCAATTGAACTGAATCACAGGCGTCGGAATTCCCCATTGATCAACCTTGTCAGAATGAACCGTAACTCGATTGGCAGGGCGCTGCTCTACTTTGCCGAACGCGCCTGCATGAAATAGCGCGGGTTGTAAATCGCGCACCCGGTCTTTGTAGCTGGCGCCAAAGCCGGTAACATCTTTGGCGTGTTGCGGGTAACGATAACTGGCGTAATTCAACTGTAAGCCAAACCCTCCAACATAATCCTGTTTGCTACGTTGATGATCGAAACGAGGGATATAGGCGTGATCCGTCATGCCATCTCCAGCCCAGGTATTCTGTTTGACCAGGTCTTTGATATATCCATACCCACCAGCGGCAACATGCCCGCCGAGGTAGCGCCCCACAATGTCATTGTTGTTCGCCAGCCCATTCGGGAATTTCTCGCTTTTGGAATTTAACAATAAACGCGCCGACTCAATTGTGGCACAACCCAGCACAACGATGCGCGCGGAGAGTTCTTCCTCCCGCCCTGTCGTGCGATCCATGAAGGAGACGCCGCTGACCAGGCCATCGTGATTGACCAGGACCTGGCGGGCTAGAGCATTCATTCGGAGCGTGAGCTTGCCGGTTGCCAAAGCCTCAGGGATCACGGTAATGTCGCTGGACCATACAGCGCGCACGTCACAGACATCCATACAATGTCCGCAATAATGGCAGGCCCCGCGATTCTGACGGCTTTTGAGCAGCACTGCCTTGCGAGTCGGGATCACTTTAATCCCAAGCGGCGCAAGTTTCTGTTGCGCTAATGCATCTGCACAGCGAAAACGAGGTGGCGGCGCAACAAAATTGCCATCGGGCAAATGCTTGAGGTTTTCGCGCGTGCCAAAGACGTGCATTTCCTGCTCGACGTAATCATAAAAGGGGGCGAGTTCGGCGTAGGTGATCGGCCAATCTTC